>NZ_JBHMAU010000030.1:0-2707 GCF_042429315.1 Brevibacterium otitidis
TGACATCACTGTCATCGAAGCCTCACCACGCGAACCTCTCGGGTACTGCCCCGAGTGCGGTGCTGAAGGCCGGCTGCGTGACCACGTGATCCGCCGGCTGACGGACGTGCCGATCACCGGCCACCTGACCCGCCTGCACGTACGTCTGCCCCGCTACCAGTGTGTCCACGCCCAGTGCCCGCGCACGATCTTTCAGCACCAGCTCGAAGCGGCCGAACCCGGGGCGAAGACCACGAAACGCGCTACGACCTGGATCCTGAAACGGCTCATCCAGGACCAGATGAGCATCTCTGCTATCAGCAGGGCACTCGGGCTCGGCTGGGACCTCGTCAACCAGCTGGCCACCACTGCCGCACAGTCCCTCGTCTACACGCACCCGGACCATCTGGCCGGGGTCCGGGTGCTCGGCATCGATGAGCACTGCTGGAAACACGTGCGCGGACAAGGAGAGGACTCCTTCGCAACGATCTTCGTCGACCTGACCCCGCTCATCGACGGGACCGGTCGAGCACGGCTACTGGACGTGAAGGCAGGCCGTTCCGCGAAGGTCGTGACCACATGGCTGCAGGAACGCTCCCCGGCGTTCCGTGACGGGGTCGAGGTCGTGACGATGGACGGGTTCGCCGGCTATCACACCGCGACCACGAATGCGCTGCCGGACGCGGTGCCGGTGATGGACCCGTTCCACGTCGTCCAACTCGCCGGGCAGAAACTCACTGCCTGCAGACAACGGCTCCAGCAGCAGATCCATGGGCACCGGGGCCGGAAGACAGACCTCCTGTATCAGGGGCGACGGACCCTGTTGACGAGGAGGTCCCTGCTGAACAAGAAGGGTAGGGACCGGCTGGAGCGGTTGTGGGCCGAGCACGATGACCACGTCGCGTTGGAAGTGACGTACCTCGTCTACCAAGACGTCATCGACGCGTACGAGCATCCCGATCGGAAGACCGGCAAGAAGCTCATGCAGACGGTGATCGAGAGTCTGCGCAGAGGCCTACCTGAAGGGCTGGACGAGCTTGCTCAGTTGGGGCGGACGCTGTGGCGGAAACGGGCTCAGGTGCTGGCGTTCTTCGATCGTGGTCGCGCGTCGAACGGACCGGTCGAAGCGATCAACGGACGCCTGGAACACCTCCGGGGTATCGGGTTGGGGTTCAGGAACTTCGAGCATTACGTCCTGCGCTGCCTGCTCCACTCCGGGCAACTATCGAACCGGGTCAACGCACTCTAGAACCGGAAGAGCCGTGTAAGCTTGCGCCGCTCTGAGTCGAGAGATATCAAACTAGTTGTTACCAAATTGAGATACACGCAACGATGTAAATCGCTTCCAAGGCTATTACACTCACTGTAACCTAGAACACTGCCTCCCGGGCTTTGTTTAATCCGGCCTCCTCTCTCGAAAGGCATTTATGCCTATACGTACATGTGACTTGCTAGAGATTCTGGCATGCATACAGAAACTGAATAACGCCGACCCCCTATATTGCGAATATACGCGGTATGGAAAAGATGGAAAATTTGTCTTCAGGCTCGAATTAAACATACCCCTTGGAGTCATTCGGGCGGAGTCGGTCCAGGCTAGAGAATTTTGCGAATACAATCGACTCACCCGTGAGTTCACTTTGGAATACGAGGGAGAAAGGCACATCGAAGATGATCGGCCGTTTCCGGTTAGCCCCCCGGTGCTTGGGCTCCTATCGCCCATAGATTTACCGATCTGGGGTGGAGAGTTCAGCTTTTACGAGCCATTGGAAACTAGTGCTATTGCTCCATCGCTCATAAAGGTCGCATTCGGTCGACTGCAGGATGTTGAAGCGCACGGGCATATAATTATGGATACGGAGACGGGGATTCCTTCCGAGTTCGAAATGAATGGAGTACGTTATGAAAGGACTCTATTGAAATGAAGTCACTTCGCTTGATTGCCGCGTCAATCGTGTTTACCATGGTCCCCTCAACAACAGCGGCCGCCATGGACCATCCTGCTGATTCCGGTACTTCAGACGAGTCCGCGAACTGTGAAATAATTCTCGATGATGTTGTCGAAACGCCTGAGGCCGAGGAAGCTGAGGTAACACCTGAGAAGGAGATTCAGTTCACATGCATGTAAAATATAGTTACAGTTCAAAACGTTGATTCTGACGGCGACCCTTTGTCTCCGGGTATAGCTTACAACACAGCCACGGAAAATGCTGTCGTTTTACCGGAACAAGACGACCCCTCGGCAGAGGCAGTGCAAGATGATCTTGAGGTAATCCTGGGCCCTGGCGCTGAAGGTAGAAGCCTTGGAGGTGATGATTCAATCACTGATGGTTCCGCAGCCGTGACCCCCGCATCATCGTTATCTAAGGCGAAAGACTCCTATCGTCTTAATAAATCTACAAGCATTGTGTGGGGAGTTAAACGCGAGCGAAAGATTGTTTGGAGTCGCTCTGCGAAGATTACGGGCTCTTCAGAGTTGAGTGTGGGTTGATGCGTCCAGGCCGCCAGCGATGAGCAGCATGCGGAGTCGGTAGTTCTCGAAGTTGCGGAATCCGCGAGCGATCCGCCTGCCCAGCTCGATGAGCCCGTTGACCGCCTCGGTGCCACCGTTGCTGGCACCGTCGCCTGACTTGCACAGGTTGGCGGGGTTTTCGGAGCTTTTGGTTTGTTTGTGCTGGTCAGCGAGTCGGGCTCGGTCGTGGTGGGTGACTAATATGGGGGTATGAAT
>NZ_JBHMAU010000031.1:0-18373 GCF_042429315.1 Brevibacterium otitidis
CGTGGTCAGGCGACTCGGTCAGCAGATCCTTGTAATTCGACGAGTCCCTTTTTTACGCGGCTGATGTTCGTTGCGTGCTGGTGAGCACGAGCGATCGTGGAGTCGGCTGAGACGGTGAAGTCGACCTTGTCATTCTTCGCCGCAAAGTCTGTCAGCGCCTGGTGGATGGCATCCCAGGTGCCGTCAGAGGCTAAGCGACGGTGCCAGGTCCACACGGTCTGCCATTTGCCGAAGGTCTCGGGCAGGTCGCGCCAGGCGATGCCGGTGCGGTAGCGGTAGATGATGCCTTCGATCATCTGCCTGGGATCGGAGAAGGGGCGTCCGCGCTTGCCTGTTGGTGCTGGCAGGTAGTCAGCGATGAGAGCCCATTGGTCATCAGTGAGCAGCTGGAATCGAGACATGACTCAAGAGTTTCAGAAACCAACCGTAAACTTTGCCAGACACGCCCTAGGTGCCTCCCTGCCGGGAGGCATCTGATGGCCGCCCGGTTCGTCCTAGCACCGGCAGTCCCGCGGCGGCCCGGCGCCGAGGTGGGCCGCGCCGAGGTGGGCCGCGCCAGTGCGTGGAGCCGCTGGTGAGCGCTCCGGAGCGGACTGCAGACGGCCGCTACATCATCGTCAAGGGCAGGCGCTGGCGAGCCCAGGATCCTGTGCTGCCTGAGGAACTGATCGCCCCGCTGCTGAGCGCCCTCGGCACGGCCCGCTCGCAGCTCTCCCGCCGGCGCCAGCTGACCGATGAGCAGACCGCAGCGCTGCGGCAGCGCGTCACCTGGGCCAAAGAGGGCCTCGGTGAGCGCGGCACCCCGTGGTGGGAGCTGACCGAGGATGAGCGGCTCGCCCGCGCACGCGACCGGCTGGAACGCCTGGCGCGCCGGGATGGCGCAGAGCGCGACGGGGAGCGCTGAAAGAAATCTGCCTGCCGGTGGAATAATCTCCCCTCCAGCAAAGTTGAGTCTGGTGTACGCAACTTTCATGATGCTGGGTTTGACACTCGAATTCAGCGTGACAAGACTTGAGTCAGATGCACTCAACACCGGCGTCAGCCGGGTTGGGCCTGACTCACAAGAAAAGGAGAAACACTATGGCTCGTGCAGTAGGAATCGACCTCGGCACCACCAACTCGGTCGTGGCCGTGCTCGAAGGCGGTGACCCCAAGGTCATCGCCAACGCAGAAGGCGGCCGCACCACCCCCTCGGTCGTGGCGGTGAGCAAGAACGGCGACTCCCTCGTCGGTGAGATCGCCAAGCGCCAGGCCGTGCTCAATGTCAAGAACACCGTCGCCTCGGTCAAGCGCCACATGGGCAGCGACTGGACCACTGAACTCGACGGCAAGACCCTCACCGCCCCCGAGGTCTCCGCCCGCATCCTGCAGAAGCTCAAGCACGATGCTGAGGAGTACCTGCAGGAAGAGGTCACCGACGCCGTCATCACCGTCCCGGCCTACTTCAACGACTCGCAGCGCCAGGCCACCAAGGACGCCGGCAAGATCGCAGGCCTCAACGTCCTGCGCATCATCAACGAGCCCACTGCCGCCGCACTGGCCTACGGCCTCGAGCGCGGCAAGGAGGACGAGCTCATCCTCGTCTTCGACCTCGGCGGCGGCACCTTCGACGTGTCCCTGCTCGAAGTCGGCAAGGATGACGATGACTTCTCGACCATCCAGGTCCGCGCCACCTCCGGTGACAACGAGCTCGGCGGCGACGACTGGGATCAGAAGATCGTCGACTGGCTCGTCAGCCAGGTCAAGAACGGCTACGGCGTCGATCTGACCAAGGACGCCGCCGCCATCCAGCGCCTCAAAGAGGCCGCGGAGCAGGCGAAGAAGGAGCTGTCCTCGGCGACGAGCACGAATATCTCGCTGCAGTACCTGTCGATGAGCGACAACGGTCCCGTCCACCTGGATGAGACCCTCACCCGCGCGAAATTCGAGGACCTCACCAAGGATCTCCTCGAGCGTACGAAGGCTCCGTTCAAGGCCGTCATCGCCGATGCCGGCATCTCGGTCGACGAGATCGACCACGTCGTGCTCGTCGGCGGTTCGACCCGCATGCCGGCTGTGGCCGAGGTCGTCAAGGAGCTCACCGGCGGCAAGGAGCCCAACAAGGGCGTCAACCCCGATGAGGTCGTCGCGATCGGCGCCGCCGTGCAGGCCGGTGTCCTCAAGGGTGAGCGCAAGGACGTGCTGCTCATCGACGTCACCCCGCTGTCCCTCGGTCTGGAGACCAAGGGCGGTGTGATGACGAAGCTCATCGAGCGCAACACCCCGATCCCGACGAAGAAGTCCGAGACCTTCACCACCGCTGAGGACAACCAGCCCTCCGTGTCGATCCAGGTCTTCCAGGGCGAGCGCGAGTTCACCCGGGACAACAAGCCGCTGGGCACCTTCGAGCTCACCGGCATCGCCCCGGCACCGCGCGGCATGCCGCAGATCGAGGTGTCCTTCGACATCGACGCCAACGGCATCGTGCACGTGTCCGCCAAGGACAAGGGCACCGGCCAGGAGCAGTCGATGACGATCACCGGCGGCTCGGCGATCCCGCAGGAGGACATCGACCGGATGGTCCGCGAGGCCGAAGAGCATGCCGACGAGGACAAGAAGCGCCGCGAGGCCGCTGACACCCGCAACATGGCCGAGAACCTCGCCTACCAGACCGAGAAGCTCATCAAGGACAACGACGAGAAGCTGCCCGAGGACGTCAAGTCCGAGGTGCAGGGCGACGTCGATGCCCTGAAGGAAGCGCTCAAGGGCGAGGACGACGACGCGGTCAAGACCGCCGTCGAGAAGCTCAGCCAGTCCCAGACGAAGCTCGGCGAGGCACTGTACTCGCAGGGCCAGGACGGTGCCGCTGACGCCGGTGCCGGCGCTGAGGGATCGGCTGACGCCGGTTCGGACGCGACTGAGGACGACGTCGTCGACGCCGAAGTGGTCGATGAGGACGAGGAGAAGAAGTGATGTCCGCCGAGAATCCTGACCAGGGCTTCTCATTCACCGACAAGCGTCGGGTGGACCCGGAGACCGGCCAGGTGCGTACGCCCCAGGCCGGCTCCGGGGCCGCCGAGGCCGCTGAGCCGAGCGAGGCTCAGGAGCAGGCGCAGGCCGCAGCAGCCGAGGGCCGTCTCGACAGCGACGGCCCGGCGGTCGCCACCGGCGGCGAACCGGCCGCTCAGACCGACCCGGCCGCCCAGGCAGCCGATCAGGCTGAGGGAACCGAGCAGGCTCAGGGAACCGAGCAGGCTCAGGGAACCGCGCAGGCCGAGGCGCCTGCCACCTCGGGTGCGGAGGCAGAGGATGGCGCACTCGATCCCGAGAACGTCAGCCCGGCCAACGACACCGAGGCCGAGCTGCTCGACCACCTCAAGCGGATCAACGCCGAATACGCCGCCTACCGGATGCGCTCGGAGCGCGAACGCGACCGTGCGAAGGAGGCCGGGGTCGCCAGCGTCGTCGAGGCGCTCTTCCCGGTGCTCGACGAGGTCCGCCTGGCGCGTGAGAACGGCGACGTCGAGGGCCCCTTCGACACGCATGTGACGAAGCTCTTCGACACGCTCGCCAAGCTCGGCGTCACGCAGTACGGCGAGGTCGGTGAGGAGTTCGACGCCAACATCCACGAAGCGCTCATGCAGCAGCCCAGCGACGAGGTCGAAACACCCACGGTGTTCCTCGTCATGCAGCCGGGCTACATGCTCGGCGAGCGGGTGCTGCGCGCCGCCCGCGTCGGCGTGCAGGCTCCGGCAGACTGATCTGCACAGCCGGCACCCGGCATGAGCCGGCCGCAGCATGAGCTGCGGATTCCGTTCCCGAGGCGGCCACCGCCTCGGGCACGGACCGGATGGGCAGGCAGACGGCCTGCGCATGCGGTGCGTGAGGAACGACAGACCGGCAGCCGCGGCTGCCGCACAGCAGACAGGGACAGACATCCAGACACACACGACACACGATGACGGCGCGAGCCGGAAAGGAGGTGCCAGGTGAACTCCGGACCTCAGAACGAATGGTTCGACACGGACTACTACCAGATCCTCGGCGTCTCCAAGGACGCCTCGCAGTCCGAGATCAAGAAGGCCTACCGGAAGCTGGCCCGGAAGTACCATCCGGACACCAACCCCGGTGACAAGGCCGCAGAGGAGAAGTTCAAGCAGATCGGGCAGGCCAACCAGGTGCTGTCTGACAAGGAGACCCGCGAGCAGTACGACCAGGTGCGGGCAATGGGCCGCGGCGGCGCCCGGTTCTCCGCCGGTGCCGGCGGACCCGGCGGTGCCGGCGGGTTCGAGGACATCTTCTCCGGCCTGTTCAACACCGGAGGCGGGAGCACACGCACCCGCTACACCACCCGCAGCCCCGGCGGCGGGCCGGCCGGTTCGGCAGGCGGGGACATCCCGCCGGAGTTCGCTGATCTGTTCGGCGGATTCGGCGGCTCCTACGGCGGCAGCCCGTATGACAGCCCCTACGGCGGCGGCTTCTCCACCGGCCCGGTCAAGGGCGGGGACATCAAGGCGAACACGACGCTGTCCTTCACTGAAGCCGCCAAGGGTGCGACGGTCAAGCTGTCGATGCCCGGCGGTAAGCCGCTGACCGTGCGCACCCCGGCAGGCGTCAAGGACGGGCAGAAGATCCGCCTGCGTGGCAAGGGAAAGGCCAGCCCCAACGGCGGCGAGTCCGGTGATGTCATCCTCACCGTGCAGGTCGAACCCCACCCGGTGTTCACCCGCGACGGCGCGAACCTGCGGATGACACTGCCGGTGACCTTCGACGAGGCTGCCCTCGGCGCCGAGGTCGAGGTCCCGACGCTCGGCGGGATGCCGGTGCGGGTGAAGATCCCGGCCGGAACGCCGTCGGGCCGCACCCTGCGGGTGCGCGGCAAGGGCATCGAGACGAAGAAGCTCACCGGTGACCTGTTGGTGACCGTCGAGATCGCCGTTCCGCAGAACCTGACGCCCACAGCCAAGGAGGCGGTCGAGGCCTTCCGTGAGGCGACCAGCGGTGAGGATCCGCGAGCCGGGCTGCTCGATCGGGCCCGGGAGAGATGAGCGGGGTGAGCGACGATGAACATCGGAGCGACAGCCGCCGTCTACGTCATCTCCGTCGCCGCTGAGCTGGCGGGCATGCACCCGCAGACGCTGCGGCAGTACGACCGGATGGGCCTGGTGGTGCCCAAGCGCACCGCCGGTGCCGGGCGGCGCTACTCACCGCGCGACATCGAGCGGCTGCGGCTGATTCAGAAGCTGAGCAAGGAAGACGGCATCAACCTCGCCGGCATCAAGGAGATCCTCGCGCTGCGCCGCGACCTCGACGAGGCCCGCGACGCCGCGACCCAGGCGCATGCCGCCGTCCACGAGCTGCGCCAGCAGATCGAGGGACTGCGGCAGCGCGTGCAGGCCGAATCACGGGTCTTCGCCGCCGGGCAGAGCGGCGACATCGTCTCCGTCATGCACGGCAGGCGCCCGCGGGTGCGGATCGCCGGGGCTCTTCCCTCAGCAGCCAGCGCCCGCCCCGGCGGCAGCGAGGCCGATCGCGCCTCCCGCGACATCCTCCTCTACCGCCGCCGGTGAAGCGGCAGCCTGCGAGGCGATCGACGGTGAGGTTTCGCACCTGACCATGCGAAGCGGCGCCCAGCTTCTGAGCTGGGCGCCGCTTGCGCTGTCTGGGCTGTACGGCCCGGACAGATTGCCTCAGATGATGGTGTCGAGAAACAGCGGGGCCAGTGCGAACCAGCTGAGCAGCACGGCAGCCGGCCCGGAGAGCACGAGTGCCGCCGTCCACCGCAGCCGGGTGAGCGTCACCGCGGTGAGGCCAGCGGTGAGCGCGGCACACGCCCACGGCACCCAGTGGCCGGGCGTTTCGGTCAGCGCAGTGGTGAAGAACGACCCGGCGATCACCCAGCAGAAGATGAACCCGAACACGACCGCGCAGCGGACGACAGCACCGGCAGGCCGGATCGGCTGCGGTGCTGCCGCCGCTTCCGGCGGACCTTGTCGAACTGGTGTTTCGGTCATGCCCGCTGTGCTCGCTTCCGGCCGACGATCCACAGGACGATGCCGAGAATCGTCAATCCCACGCCGAGCAGGCCGCCGAACACTGCGATGAGAATGCCGCCGACGGTGGAGAAGATCCCGCCGACCGACAGGGGTGGGGCGATGATGACATCGGGTTGGTTGCATGTGATCGAGTAGGTGCCCGCTTCCTGGACCGAGAATCCGTCGATCGACTCATAGGTCCTGCCATCGAAGGAGTAGGACGACGTCTGATTCGTTCCCTTGCTCACCGGGGTGGGCCCGGTGATCGTGCAGCTGGTGAATCCGGAGTCCTCTGGCACGTAGACCTGCCACTCCGATTCCGCTTCGAAGAACTGGTTCGTGGTGCCGTTGACGCGGATCGCCTCATCGGAGAACCCTGACAGGGACGAGGCGCCGGCGATCGTCATGATGATGCCGCCGATGATGGTGAGTGCGAGGATGCCGGCGCCGATGAATGTCAGGATCTTGCCGATCAGCGGCATCTTCGACTTCGGCTTCGGGGCACCGGTGCCGGTGGCATACGGATCTTGGCCACCGTACTGCGGCGCCTGGCCGGGGTACTGCGGCGGCGGCTGCCCCTGCTGACCTTGGTGGCCGGGGTACTGCGGCGGCTGCTGCCCTGGTTGAGGTGCCTGGCTGCCGAACTGCGGTGCCGGCGGCTGGCCACCCGGAGGCTGCTGACCTCCCGGAGGCGGACCGCCTGCTGGCGGGCCGTTCGGCGGGGGCGGCTGGGGTGGGTAGCTCATGACGCTCGTCCTCTTCCTCGTCGTTGTCGGTGCTAGATCCAGGGCGGCGGCTCAGGGAGGTCCTGTGGAGTCGCCGTTCCCGAGGCGCCCTTGTCGTTGTCCTCGAGTCCGGAGTTCGGCCAGCCGCGCCCGGTGAGATAGGAGACGATCTCGGCGGCCTCGCCGGTCACCTCGATCGGCTCAGCTGGACGCGTGTCTTCCGGCCCGGCGACGACCATGCGCGGGGAGTTGTCACGGTCGGTGATGTTGAGCTTGTAGTTGACCGGTTCGTCGCGGGCGATCCACGTGTCGGTGATCTCATCGAGCAGTGCGTTGACGAGCGCGGCCGGGAAGTCGAGGGTCGTCATCCCGATGTTGAGGTCCAGGGAGTGCATCCAGGCCTCCCGCGCCCGCGCCCAGGGGATCTGCGCGGCCTGGATGTCCTTGCTCTGCCCGTTGACGACTGTTGCGTTCCAGGCCTCATCGTTCATGTCGTCGAACTCGTCGCTGAGCTCGTCGACGACCTCATGGGCCATCGTCATGACATCGCCGTTGGAGGTGTGGGCGACAGTCGAGTCGATCTCCTCATCGCGGGCCTGCCGCGAGGGGTACATCCGGTTCTCCTCACCGGTCCGGGCCCATTCGAGCAGTCGCATGAACGCCTCGGCGTTGTGGATGACGTGTGCTGCAACGTGCTTGCGGGTCCAGCCGGGCAGCGATGAGGGCTGGTCGAGATCGGCGCGGGAGAGCTGGTCGAGTGCCTGCAGGAAGAACTGCTCGCCGAGGAGTCGCAGGTCGAGGTCGCGTTGAAGCTGATCTGCATCGAATGCCATGTCCTCAGCTTAACGTCCCACCTCGGCCCGCGCCTGCGTGAACCTGAGCCCTCAGAGGAGTCCCAGCCACTTCCAGTACGTTGCCGACAGCAGCAGCACATACAGGTAGCCGGCGATGGTGAGCGGGACGCCGGTCTTGAGGAACTGCTTGGCGGTGAACGCGCCGGTGCCGTAGGCGAGCATGTTCTGCGGTGCCGAGATCGGCAGCAGGAAGCCGAAGCTGATGACGAACTGCTGGATGATGACGAAGCCGAACCCGCCCTGAGCCGCACCCGGCAGGCTCATCGCCAAGGCGATGAAGACCGGGATGAGGGCCGAGGCCAGCGAGGTCGCTGAGGCGAAGCCGAGGTGGATGAGGATGGTGAACACCGACACGACGGCGATGATCGCCAGCATCGGCATCTCCGACAGGCCGACCGCCCCGAAGGTCTTCGACGACAGCCACGCGGCAGCGCCGGTCTTGAGCAGCAGGGAGCCGAGCGAGATGCCGACGGCGAAGACGACGAGTGTGCCCCAGTTGATGAGCTTCTCGACGGCCTTCCAGGAGAACACGCCGATCTTCGGGGTGAGCATCACCGCGATCGCGACGATCGTCACCGTCGAGGAGTCGAACGGGTGCAGCAACTCCTCAGTCGACCACAGGATCAGCAGCAGCACGGCGATGATGATGAGGCGGATCTCGCGGGCGGTGATCGGGCCGAGATCGGAGAGGTTCTGGCGGATCATCTCGCGGCCGCCGTCGATCGTGTCGGCCTCGGGCTTGATCGCCCAGCGCATGACGAAGTACAGGGTGATGGACATGAGCACCGACCATGGGGCTGCCCACAGGAACCACGAGCCCCAGGCGACGTCGACGCCCATCTCCGAGGAGATGAAACCGGTGGCCACGAAGTTCTGCGCGGCAGCCGTCTTGATCCCGACGTTCCAGATCGAGACCGCCTGCGCGGCGGCGATGACGAGGAGTGCGCCGAGCTTCGAGTTGTTCGCCAGGCCGAACGCGGCGACCATGCCGAGGAGGATCGGCACCACGGCCCCGGCGCGAGCGGTGGCAGACGGGACGAAGAACGCGAGCACGATCGAGATGACGATCGCACCGATGAGGATGCTGCTGGTCTTCTCACCGGCGAACCGCAGCACCCACAGCGCCAGCCGCTTGTGCAGTCCGGTCGCCTGCATCGCCGCAGCGAGCGCGAGCGCGGCTGCCACCAGCGCGACGGCCGGGGAGGCGAAGCCGGCCAGGCCGAGTTTCAGCGCCTCAGTCGAGCCCATCGGCTCGGGGCCCGCGCCTTCTTCCAACGCTGGGGCGAAGCCGAGCAGGATCGCGGTCAGGCCGATGATGATGACGGAGGAGACCGGATAGGTCACGGCTTCGGAGACCCACAGGATGACGGCGAAGGCGAGGATCGCCAGCGCCCGCTGACCGGCCACACCGAGCCCGGGATCGCCAGGCAACAGCAGGACGACGATGAGGGCGATCCAGGCGGCGGCGAACCAGATCGGCTTGAGCCCGAGGTGGGCGAAGAATCCGTCGTGGTGCTTCGTGCTCGCAGTGCTCGAGCCGCCGCCGTGCTCTTCGACGGCCTGCCGGTCGGCGCGGGCTTCGGCCTGCTGCTTCGAGCGCTTCTCGGCTCGGGAGCGCAGAGTCGAGAAGCGCGATGCGGCCTGGTCTGAGGTTGGGTGATCGGTCATGGCAGGGATCTCTTCATCTCGGCGATGGGCGTCAGCGCGCTGCGTCCTCTTCCAGGGTATCGGGCGCAGGTGTCCGGCTGCGAGCATTCGGCCCGGTCAGAGTGTGTGGAACACATCACCCCCGGCAGTGAGACCGCCGGGGGTGATATTCACATGATGCTGCAGGTTCAGCTGCGGCGACGGGTCAGCATGACTCCGGCGGCACCGACAGCCAGCAGCGCCAGACCAGCGCCTGCGGCGGTGAGCTCGGCACCGGTGCGCGGCAGACGGTCGCCGCGCTTGCCGTCGTCCTTGTTCTTGTCATTGCCGCCCTTGCCGTCATCATCCTTGCCGCCTTCACCGACGGTGAACGAACCGGTGAGGTCATCTCCACCGGCGCAGGAGACGACGACGTCGTAGTCGCCGATGTAGGACTTCGCGGCTGCGGGGTTGTCACCGAAGACGGAGAACGAGACGGCTCCGTCGTCACCGGCCTTGGCGGTGTCGACGTGGGTGCCGATCGTGTCGTTCTTCGGGGTGACGGTCAGCTTCGCCTCCGAACCGGGCTCGCACCCGGTGGCGGTGATGGTGACGGCGCCTTCCTTGACGAAGTCGGCCGGCGAGATGCGCTCAGGGTCAACGGTCAGCGTGCGCTCGGCAGGAGTGCTCGGGTCGTCGGTCGGCTTCTGCGTCGGATCCTCGGTGGGAACCTCGGTCGGGTCGTCCGTGGGAACCTCGGTCGGGTCGTCCGTGGGAACCTCGGTCGGGTCCTCGGTCGGTTCCTTGACGATGCGCACCGTGTGCGCCTTCACCGGCAGCATGTCTGGCTGCTGGTTGCTGTCCTTGTTCGTCTCGACGCTGACCGTGATCTCATCGCCGACAGCGACCGAATCGGGCGCGGTGACGGTGAACTTCTCCTCAGGCCCGACCTTCGCCGGTGCGACCTCGTCGATCGGCTTGTCGCCGAGTGCGGCCGACGGGGCGTAGCTGTAGCCCTCTGCCGGTCCGTCCTTGACGGAGAACTCCATGCCGGCCTTCGCCTCGGCAACCGTGGCAGTCTCCGGGCCGTCGATCTGCCCGGAGTCGTAGGTCACCACCGTTACCTTGCTCGTGTTCTTCTTAGCGGTGGACAACTGCACGATAAGAGCGTCGTTCGGCTCGAACTTACCGAGGGTGGTGCTGCGTTCGGGCTTGAACGTATCGATGAACTCGTCGCTGGGCTTGAGGGTGAACGTGTACTTGCCAGACGCGTCAGCCTTGCCGTCGAAGCGGTCGACGTCCTTGATCGGCAGCGTGATGCTGGGCCCCCTGAGCATTCCGCTGATCTGTTTCACATCGACCTCGGCGTTCGGGTCGGTGTTGACGGTGACCGGGATGCCGTCGGCGAGGTCGGAGACCGGGACCGGGTAGGGCATGTCGATGGACGGGCTGGCGGCGTGCGCGGGTGCAGCGGTGGCGGCGCCGGCACCGGCGAGGAGCAGCGCAGCCGCACCGGCGGCGAGGCCGCGCAGCGACAGAGCAGAGAGACGGGTCTTCACAATTACCTCACAGAAGCAGAGACGGTTCCGTTCAAGAGAACCCGACCCAGGCATCCGCTTGTCGTCGGCCAGGTGAATCCAGCGCGAACTCTCACAGCTGGGACTCAGATTCCGACTCGCCCGCCGGCTCTGCGGCTGTCAGTCGCGGCGGCGGGTGAACATCACCGAGGCGGTGCCGACGGTCAGCAGGATCGCTCCGGCGGCCGCGGCCAGCAGATCGCTGCCTGTGCGCGGCAGCCGGGTGCCGCGGTCCTCCTGCCCGCCGGGGTTGGTGCGCGGCTCCGCGCTCGGCGCAGCGTCAGCCGTGACGGTGAAGCCGACCGTCCCGTCGGCGTCGACCATCGTCATCTCGGAGTAGTTGCCGACGTTCATGCCCTGCGGGACGACGGTCATCGTCGCCTCCGTGTTCGGCGCGCAGCCTGCAGCGGAGATGACGACGGCGTCCTCGCGGACGAACTCAGTGGTCTGCGGCATCTCGGTATCGCTGCTCGGGGTCTCGGACGGCGCTTCGCTGCTCGGCTCCCCGGCCGGGTGCTGCTGGGTGCCGGCCGAGGTCGAGGGCGATGATGTCGGCGTCGGCACGGTGATCGCTTCCGCGACGTGGTTGCCGGGCTGCTGCTCCGGGCCCCCGAGCGGCTGGGCGAATGCCGGGGACACGCCTGCGGACATGGCGAAGGCGACGAGGACCGCTGCGCAGATGCGAGGGAGTCCCATGGCGTGCCTTTCAAGCCGGGCGACCGGATACTCTGGATATACCCAGGTTCCCTTGAGGGGAAGAGGCCTCAGGCGACGGGCAGCGGCCACCCCTCCTGCCGGATGAGGCGGGTCTGCTCACGCGTCGGCGTGCGCACGATGAGTCCGTGGTGCTCGACCTGCATCGCCAGGTAGTTCGTCTCGCCGAGCGGGTCGCCGTCGAGCTGCATATCGATCTCCTCTTCGCATTCGATGACGACGGACTCGCCGCGCAGAATCTGCGTGTGCAGGCCCTTGCGCTTCTGGCGGGAGAACACCGAGGCGGCCACACCGATCCACTGGAGGGCGTTCTTCGGGGCGACGACGAGGAGATCGAGGATGCCGTCGGTGATGTCGGCCTCGGGCATGAGGACGATGCCGCCTTGGATCTTGCCGCAGTTGCCGCCCACCACCGAGCGGACTTTGGCCCGCAGCGCCTGCACGCCGTCGACGGTGATCGTCACGCGGGTCGGGGAGCCGACGAGCTTGCGGGCACCGGCCTCGAAGTAGGCCAGCCAGCCGACCTTCGACTTGAGGTCGGAGTCGGTGTCGGCCATGACGGCGGCGTCGAAGCCCAGCCCGGCCATGACGAGGAAGGCATAGTCCTCACCATCGGGGGCGGTCTGCGCGTGACCGATGTCGATCGGCTTGTCCTGGCCCCACAGGGCGATGCGCATCGCCCATTCCTGCCGGTCGAGCGGCAGGCCGATGTTGCGGGCCAGCAGATTGCCGGTGCCCATCGGGATGATGCCCATCGGAGTGTCGGTGCCGGCCAGCACCTCGGCGGCGGCGCGCACGGTGCCGTCACCGCCAGCGGCGACGACGAGGTCGACCCCGGCGTCAAGCGCCTTGCGGGCCATCGCCTCACCGGGATCGTCCTCGGTGGTCTCGATGACGAGCGGCGGCTGCCAGCCCTCCTGGCGGCACACCGCCGAGGCGACCGAGGCGAAGTCACCAGTCACATCCTTGATCGGGTTTATGATGACGGCCGCGCGCGGCTTCGGCGGGATATCGGCGCTCTGGCCTGATTGGCTGTCCGCGCTCGTGAGGACCTCAACATTGAGCTGCTGCTCCCTGCCCGCTGCAGACTGCTGCGCTGCCCGGCGATCGGCGGCACGTGAGCGGGAACCGAGCCAGTAGCCGATGAACAGACCGACACACAGGATGACGACGGCGAGGGCCAGGAGGAAGAGCATTCCGGTTGAAGATCCCATGACGCCAATCTACTCCGCGAACCGGTCCAGCTGACTCAGCCCGAGCGGGCGAAATTCCGGTGAACGGGTGCTGGGAGACGTCCTGTCATCGCAGCGATAGGCTAGGTGTGTGATCGATCTACAGCAGCTCAGAGAAACCCCCGAGGCGTTCAAGGCCTCCCAGCAGGCCCGTGAGGCGGATCCGGGACTCGTCGATGAGATCCTCGCCGCTGACGAGGCCCGGCGCGCAGCGCTGACGTCCTTCGAGGAGGCCCGCGCTGAGCAGAAGTCGTTCAGCAAGCAGGTCGCCAAGGAGAAGGACAAGGACGCCAAAGCCAGGCTCGTCGCCGAGGCCAAAGGCAAAGCGGAGAAGGTCAAGGCACTGCAGGCCGATGCCGACGAAGCCGGCTTCGCCTTCGAGAAGCTCGTGCGCAAGTTGCCCAATCTCATCATCGACGGCGTGCCCGCCGGCGGGGAGGACGACTCCGTTGAGCTGCGCCGTGAGGGCACCCCGCGCGATTTCGCAGCCGAGGGCTTCGAACCCCAGGATCACCTCGCGATCGGTGAAGGCCTCGGCGCGATCGACACCGCCCGCGGGGCGAAGGTCTCCGGTGCCCGCTTCTACTACCTCACCGGCTTCGGCGCCCGTCTCGAGCTGGCGCTGCTGACGATGGGCCTCGACACTGCTGAGAAGCACGGTTTCAGTCCTGTCATCACCCCCACGCTGGTCAAGCCCGAGGTGATGGGAGGCACCGGTTTCCTCGGTGAGCACGCCGATGAGGTCTACCGCCTCGAAGCCGACGACCTGTTCCTCGTCGGCACCTCTGAGGTGCCGCTGGCCGGCTACCATATGGACGAGATCCTCGACCTCGACGGCGGGCCCAAGCGCTACGGCGGCTGGTCGCCGTGCTACCGCCGTGAGGCCGGCTCCTACGGAAAGGACACCCGCGGCATCCTGCGCGTCCACCAGTTCCAGAAGGTCGAGATGTTCTCCTACGTCAAGCAGGAGGACGCGCTGGCAGAGCATGAGCGGATGCTGTCGATCCAGGAGGAGATGCTGGCCAAGTGCGAGCTGCCCTACCGGGTGGTCGACATCGCTGCCGGCGACCTCGGTGATTCGGCTGCCAAGAAGTACGACTGCGAGGCGTGGGTGCCGACGCAGGAGACCTACCGTGAGCTGACCTCGACGTCGAACTGCACGACGTTCCAGGCCCGCCGCCTGAAGATCCGCGAACGCACCGACAAGGGCACCCGCCCGGTCGCCACGCTCAACGGCACCGTGGCCAACACCCGCTGGCTCGTCGCTCTGCTGGAGAACCACCAGCAGGCCGACGGCTCGGTGCGCATCCCCACGGCGCTGCGCCCCTATCTCGGCGGCATGTCGGGCTACGGGCCGGACGGCGCACGCTACGAAGACTGAGGAGAAGATTGAAGCCCCACATCATTGCTCTCGACGTAGACGGCACGATCGTCGACTACGACGACATGATGACCGATCGGGTGCGCTCCGCCATCCAGGCAGCTGAGGCTGCCGGCCACCATGTCGTCATTGCAACCGGCCGTTCAGTCGGCGGCGCGCTCGAGGTGGCCAACCGTCTCGGACAGCGTGACGGGTACCTCATCGCCTCCAACGGTTCGGTGATCGTGCGGATCACCCCGGAGGCCGAGAGCGGCTGGGAAGTCCACCACGTGGAGACCTTCGACCCGGGCCCGATGCTCACGCGGATGCGCGAGCACCTGCCGATGGCACTGTTCATGGTCGAGGACGCCGAGCTCATGCGCTGGGCGTCTGGGGAGTTCCCGGTCGGTGAGCTGGCGTCGAATGAGCAGCTGAATCTCGTGAGCTTCGATGAGCTCATGGACAAGGAAGCCACCCGTATCGTCATGCGTGAGCTCAACGGCAGCAACGAGGAGTTCCTCGACGCTGTCGAGCGGATCGGCCTGCACGGTGTGACCTACTCCGTCGGCTGGTCGAACTGGCTCGATATCGCACCTGAGGGTGTGTCGAAGGCCAGCGGCGTTGAATACGTCTGCCAGCGGCTGGGCGTCGCACGGTCGGAGACCGTGTGCGCCGGCGATGGCATGAACGACATGGAGATGATGCAGTGGGTCGCCCACGGCATCGCCATGGGCCAGGCGAAGGACGCGCTCAAGGAGCGGGCCACCGTCATCACCGGCACGGTGACGGAGGACGGACTGGCGACCGCCCTGGAGGAGTACTTCGGCCTGGACAGCTGAGGCAGCTCAGCGGTCCAGGCCGTCCGGTTCTGCGGTGCAGTGCCGCGGAAAGGTGTTACTTCTCTCGGATGAGAGTGCCGATCTCCTCGCCGTCCTTGTCCTTGACGGTCATCTCATCGGCGTTCTCATTTGAATCGGTGAGCTCGAGAGTGCGGGCATGCTGCAGCCAGTCGTCCACTCCCTCGCAGGCGCGCATTGTTGAAGCCCACGGATCCAACGTAACGGTCGCGCCGTCGATCTTGTAGGTGGTAGAAATTCCGTTGCAGCCGTCGGTTCCGATGACGTTGCCGTCGGTCTTGAAATTCAGGAACGGATCGCCTTTTTCGTCTGATCCCCAGACTCCTTCTATGTCCTTTTCTGAAAGAGCTTTCGAGGTCTCGGTGGGATCTTCGGTCGGGGTGTTTTCACCGGTGCTGCCGGGTTGCTCAGATGCTGTTGGGGAGTCGGTTGGGGATACAGTGCCGTTGCCGCCTCCGGTTCCGCACGCGGACAGCAGGAGCATGCTGATGCCTGCGAAGGCGAGGGCAGTAGTGTGCAGTGGTCTCATGTGGTCCATGATATGCGGGCGCCGGGAGAGGAGCTACGCGGGCCTGCGGATTGTCAGGCGGTTCTGACGTCTCCTGCAGACCGTCTCAGCGTTCCGATCTCTTCGCCGGCACGGTTGCTCACCGTCATGGTGTCCCCGTCGACCTCGGCGAAACGCGCGTTCCGCAGCCAATCATTGACACCCATGCAAGCGCGCATTGTGGAGATCCATGGTTCGAAGGTGACTGTCGAGCCTTCTAAGGAATATGTGGTGTTGATGCCGTTGCACCCATCGGTGCCCCATGCGGCACCTTCGTCGTTGAAATTCAGATAGGGCTGACCCGCCTCATCTGACTTCCAGGTGCCTGCTATGTCGTTCATGGAAAGGGCGTTCGGGGTATCCGGGCCGGGTTCGTGTGCCATGGTGCCAGGCTAGCGGGTGTCCGGCACTGCTGTGAATGCGATTCGGGCTGTGAACCGTTGTGGTTCACAGCCCGAAACAGCTGGTGTGTCTGCTGTTAGGCAGTCACGGTGTCAGCGGTGTCAGTTCTTCCGACGACGTGCCAGGACGTAGAGTCCTGCGCCACCGGCGATGAGAGCGGCTGCAGCTCCGAGGGAGCCGAGTGCTTCAGAACCGGTACGCGGCAGCTTCTTCTTGTCGTCATCCTTGTTCTTGCCGCCGCCCTTGCCGTCGTCGTCCTTGCTACCGGCCTTGGTGACGGTAAACGAGCCGGTCAGGTCGTCGCCGCCGTCGCATGCGACGGTGACGTCATAGTCCCCAATGTAGGCGTTGGGGGTGTCGGAGTTTTCTCCGTAGACGGAGAATGCGACGTTGCCGTCCTTGTCGACCGTGGCGGTGTCGGTGTGCCCGGTGACGTTCGATCCGCGCGGCTTGACCGTGAGGTTGGCCTCGGTGCCCGGGGTGCAGCCGGTGGCTGCGATCTGGACAGCGTCCTTCTTGACGAAGTCGGTTGCCTTGATGTTCTCCGGGTCGATCGACAGAGCGCGCTCGGCCGGGTCATCCGACGGATCCTCAGTTGCGGTCGGCGATGGAGTCGAAGTCGGGTCATCCGTTGCGGTCGGCGACGGAGTCGAAGTCGGGTCATCCGTTGCGGTCGGCGACGGAGTCGAAGTCGGGTCATCCGTTGCGGTCGGCGACGGCGACGGCGAAGCATCACCCTTCACAGTGACAGTCACCGTGGTCGGCTCGGAGACGTTGTACTCGCCCTTCTTAGCGACGAACGTGTACTTGTACTCACCGGCCTTTTCCGGAGCGGTGAACGAGAACTGTTTTCCGTCGACCTTGAAACCCTCAGGCTTGGTAGCACTATCGGCTGCAACTTCCGCCTTGGAGCCCGCTGCAGTGGTACCCGAGACGGTCTCACCAGGCTTGACGGTCACGTTGTCGATCTTCGGCGCCTCGACGTAGAGACGGACCTGGTAGCCACCGGTCTGCTTGAGGCCGTGGTTGATGTCAGTTGCGAGCGAAATGCGCTGTCCGTTCGTCAGCTCGCCGCCTGCGCTCAGCACACCGAGAGCTTCGCCCTTGTCGTTGTACCAGGCGCCGCCGGAGTCTCCGCGGTCACTGTGGTTGGTGGCCACGAAGCCAGTGACCCAGCGAACCTTCGGGCTCGTGTCGTTCTCGTCCACGGGGTCACCGACCTTGAACTTGAAGTTCGCTTTGCTCAGAACCTCGCCTTCGTGCATTCCGGTCGTGCGTCCCGAACGCTTGACTTTCATCTTCGGCTCGGCCGTTCCAACCGACGTGATCTTCGTCGTCGACAGCGAAAGGTCGCCGTCGCTCTGAGTCGTCCAGTCCGTCACCTCGGGCTTGAGGCTGTACTTATCGTTCGACTTCTTGATGACGGCGATATCCGTCACCGTCGGGTCGTCCTCGTTGGCGTACCGGTCCGTCTTTCCGCCGAACTGGCTGTAGACGAACTTGCCGAACATCTCGCCCTCATGGAGCTCGGTCGGGTTGAAAACACTGCCGGTCTTGTCGGTCTTGGGGTTGGTCACGCCGACATGATCGAAGGTGCCTCTTGCGGTGCTGTGACAGTGACCAGCCGTGATCACCACTTCTTCGCCGCTCGGGCTCCAGCCTGGGAAGCCAAAAGAGCAGCCAGACTGGATTTGGCCGGCCGTGCCGGAGTTGTTCGAGTAGTAGCCTGCACCGCCGACGACGTCACGGTCGCTCAGCGCCTTGATGCCGTCTTTGAGTTCGATCAGTTCGACGTTCGTGTGCTTCTTATCGAAAGCAAAAAGTGCCGAGGCGGCCTTCTTGTCCGAAGCGTCGACCATCACGAGGAGCTTTCCGTCAGCGCCAGGCCCGTAGCCGATGGCGCCCATCTGCTCGACGTCTTTGGCGACCTGGGCTGAGGCTGGATCGAGTGGGGTGGCTGCGAAAGCCGGAGAAGCAGCGAGGGAGCCGCCTGCTCCGACGATGATTGCAGCGCTCAGGCCCAGGGCCCGCAGCGAATTGCTTTTCGTCATGTGTCAGTACTCCAAAGGTGTGTTCAGTGTCAATGCTGGCTGCGGGTTCGGCGGGAGGAAGTCCGTTACCATTCCGCAACACACGAGTCTCAGAGTAGCCTGAGTGCTCCTGAAGTGAAAGCTGGGGCAGGTGGGTTTACGTCGAATTCACCTTGCGAATGACTGTTTGCGCAGGTGAAATGACCCCGGGGGTACCGAAAGATTTAGTCGGAGATTCGGACAATCTCGCCAGAACCCCCGTCGTTGCGACGCTGTGCTGCCGCTGCGAAGGCCCGGATCGCTTCAGTGATCCCCCCATCATGCACTGCAGGAGCTACGGCGCGGGCTGCGGCGAGTGTGGTTGGGTGGCCGTCGGCCATGGCGTAGCCCCAGCCGGCCCAGGTCAGCATCTCGATGTCGTTGGGCATATCGCCG
>NZ_JBHMAU010000032.1:0-78578 GCF_042429315.1 Brevibacterium otitidis
GTTGTGCGGTTCGCTCTTGGGTAACTACATGGGTGTCTGGAATGGGGTTATGAGCCCGTCTGTCCGTCGTGTTCCTGGAAGACCGGGAGTCACGCTTGTGCAGATCGTGGACAAGTCTGGCGGGCAGTACAAGATCGTTAAGCATATTGGTTCGGCTCGAACCGAAGCGGAACTGGCTGTGATGATGGAAGAAGCGCGTGAGTTCCTCAATCCCGGCCAAGGTGTTTCGGACTTCGGTGCTGTCGACTCCGCAGCGGTCGGCCATACCGTCGCTGCCGCCGACCCAGTCAGCGAAGACGTCGCTCACATCCGCGTCGCAATCACACCGCCAGGGTAACTACAGTTGTGGAAGTCAGGTCAGACAATTCTTCGATTTCGTTGAGGACGGTGGGCTGGGAGACAGGCCGCGCCCGGGCCGGGATTCGAAGGGACGCTACCAGAACATGGTCAACGGCGACCCGGTCGGCTTCACCCGCGATGACATCTACGTGCACCTGCGCAACAACGGCGTGTGGGAAGAACACATTTCGTCGTTCAATCCGACGCGTCAACGCGGCGGTCACTTGTTCTCCCACGCGGGGGATTATCGGAAAGCTGCTCAATCAGGTGTGAGAATGCGGCCGAAGACGCTCTTTCCGGAAGGCTATGACGCCAAGCAGTTCAGCGAGCATGTGCGAAAGACGCTCGGTGATCCGACGATGATCGAACCGGGTCGGTATCGAGGGACTTACCAGATGCGTCGCGAGTTCGACGGCATGACGATCGTCGTACAGATCGCTCCGACGGGGAAGAAGGACCGGACGCGTAAACCCTTCAAGGTCACTTCCGCATACCCGGTTGCCGGTGACGGCTGGCGTGTGAACCGGGATGGGTCTCTGCGCCGGTTGCCGGAGACAGTGGAGCGTCGCAGTCGTAAAGCGGTAGAATTGAAGCATGCTGACGATTGACGATATGGAAGAGGTCTACGTGGGGTTGGCCCGCATCTACGATGATGCGATAGGCACCTCGCGCGCTACAGAGCTGTTCTATTTCGCTCAGGAACCAGACTTTGAGTTCTCTGCGCCGTTCGAGTGGCTGGTGGATGAGGGTATCCGGGTGGAGGACCTGGCCCTGTATGAGCGGGCGGTTGATGTTGCCCGGCAGCTCATCGCTGAGACGACCGCTGAAGGTGACGACTACATTCCGTGGTGGGTCGAACAGCATCTGCAGCCGTTCATCGAGATGCACGAACGGACCCCCGCCGCGACCTGACCCGCGCAGCACTCTAGTTTTCATGAACCCTCGCCGACATGGCGGGGGTTTTTGTATGCCCCGACATGGGAAGGAACACGATGTCCGATTCGACGAGTGAACCGGCTGACACCGGCCGCGCCGACACCACGAGCGAGGAGACCGCGCAGGCTGAGCAGAAGCAGGGTGCTGACAAGGACTCTGCGAAGCCTGCCGAGCAGCCAGACCTTGCTTCGGAGGTGGAGAAGTGGTAGGCCATGGCCCGCAAGCACGAGGCACAGTCGAAGGCTAATGCCGACAAGGCCAAGCAGTTCGACAAGTGGCAGGAATCGCAGAAGACCGAACAGCAGAAGGCCGACGACGCGCTCGCCGCCCTGCAGAAGGAACGGGACTCAGCGATCACCCAAGCCGCCCTCGCCAAGGCCGCACTCGATCATGGCCTGTCCGCTGATGACTTTGAGCTCATCGGCGGCGGTAGCCCTGACGAGATCAACGCGAAGGCAGAGAAGCTCGCCGCCCGGCTGAAAGCCAGCCGTGTCCCATCGACCTCTCCCGACCCGCGCCTGGGCCGTGAGAGCAAGCCCACCGGTTCCGGAGACTGGCTCCGGGACCAACTGCAGCGAAAGTAAATGAGGAGCCAACATGGCATACGACAACATCATCGGCACCGCGGCTGTCACCGACGCCATGGTGCCCGAGCAGACCACCAAGGAAATCATCCAGGAGGCACCGGGCAAGTCCGTCATCCTCGAACGCGGCCGCAAGGTGCCGCTGTCGAAGAAGAAGGCCAAGCAGCCCGTCCTCGGCCGGTCTCCTCTTCGGTCCGGGTGTGGCGGATGATGAGGAGGACGGACATGATGCCGACCAAGACACCGGTGAAGCCGATCATCTGGTGGGAGAGGATCGAACCGAGTGTGTAATCGCGCAGGTATCAGTGAAGGCCAGTCCGGCGGGGGTGCCCATGGTCTGGGCGACGACCTGGCGGTCGGCCTGCGTCTCATACAGGGCCGGAAATGCCATCCCGACGCCCAGCGTGCCGCCGACGATGCCGATGATCCAGCACATATTGCGCACGAGATCGCGTCTGAGAGCAGTCCGGAGCAGTGCACCGGTGCCCACGAGTGAGTGGCTCGGCCCATGGACCGCGGTCGGCGGCTGAAGCGGTGTCAGCACGTGACCGGGAGCGGTGGCCGGCGTCATCAGTGCGCCGCCTTGTACGCCCGGCCGGAACCGGCATCCGGAGCATCGCCGTAGTGGCGCAGCATGAGCTCTTCGAGAGTCGGCGGGTGGCAGGTGAGCGTGTCGAAGCCGTGCGCACCCAGATGCTGCAGCACGCCGTTGAGGTGTTCGCCGTCAACGGTGAGCGACACCTCGGTGCCGTCCTGCCGCAGGTCGTGGACGCCCGGCAGATCTGCGATGCCGGCCGCCGGGGTGCGGGTGTGCGCTTCGATGTGGGTGCGGCTCAGGTGCCGCATCTGCACGAGGCTGCCGGTTTCAACGACGATACCCTGCCGGATGATCGAGATCTCATCGGCGAGCTTCTCGACCTGGGCGAGGATGTGGCTCGACAGCAGAAAGGTGCGCCCCTCACTGCGCAGCTCGCCGACGACAGCGTCGAACGTCGCCTCCATGAGCGGATCGAGGCCTGAGGTCGGCTCATCGAGCAGCACCAGCTCGGCATCCGAGGCCAGTGCTGCGATGATGGCGACCTTCTGCCGGTTGCCCTTCGAGTACGTACGGCACTTCTTGCGCGGATCGAGGTCGAAGGCCTCGATGAGCTCGCTGCGACGTTTGGCAGAGCCGGAGCCGTGCAGGCGGCCGAGGACGTCGAGCGCCTCTCCCCCGCTGAGGTTCGGCCACAGGGCCACGTCGCCGGGCACGTAGGCCATGCGCCGGTGCAGCGCGACGGCGTCGTGCCACGGATCTCCGCCGAGCACCTCGGCGGTGCCGCCGTCTGCGCGCAGCATGCCGAGCAGCACGCGGATCGTCGTGGACTTACCAGCACCGTTGGGGCCGAGGAAGCCGTGCACCTGGCCGGGTTCGACGGTGAGGTCGAGTCCGTCGAGGGCAGTGAATGATCCGAAGCGCTTGGTCAGCCCGCGGGTCTGGATTGCCGGTATCATGTCTGGTCCTTCCGTGGGTCCGCGCCCGAGGCGCCGGTTCCGTCTGTCGTGTGATCCGCCGGCTTCTCACCGGCGGTGTGGGGCGGGTCTTCGCCCATGAGGTCGGTGGCGCTGATGAGCATGACGGGCTCGGTGAGGATCTCACCGGCCAGCTGCGCCCATTCGAAGGCCGAGTCCGTAGCGTCGTCGAGCAGGTCGATGTCGAGGCGGCGTTTGACGTGACGGTGCATGACCATGGCACCGAGCTGCCACATGGTGAGCACCGTGATGTACTGCGGCAGCTTGGGCGTATCGCGCAGCACGCCGCTGTCGACCCCGAGGCGCATGTACTCGAGTGCGTCATCGACCATCCGGTCGACGAGCTCGTCGACGTGCGCGCCGCCGGTCGACAGCGTCTGCACGAGATAGGACAGCAGCGGCGAGCCCGTGAAGTGCTCGCGGATCGCCTGCAGGGCATCCTGTCCCGGCTGGCTGAGCCCGCGCTCCTTCTGCTCTCTGATCTGTGCAGCGAGGTACTCATCGCAGGCGGCGCGAAGCCCGTCCTTCGTGCCGAAGTGGTGGGTGATGAGCGGTGTTGTGACACCGGCATCCGCGGCGATGTCTTTGAGGCGCGCCTTGTCGATTCCCTCCGCAGCGAAGCGGCGGATCGCCGCCTGGCGGATCCGTGCCCGCGCGGTCAGATCCTCAGACCCGATTCCTGCTGGGGCATGCGTGCGAGTTGCCGAGTCCGGTGACTGAGCTGATCTGTCGTCGTATCGCACTGTGACTCCCCTCCTGGCTTTACTGGCTAAAGTTCACTGTTACTGATAAAAGTATGGGGTGCGGATGTCGGTGTCAAACACTGCGGTGCTCACGTCAGTGGCCTAAAACACCTAGACCGGTAGAATCTGCTCATCAGTGCCCGCCTCACTCGAAGGTCGGTCGATGGAAGGGCTTGCCACCACGGCACTTGTCGCTATCGGTACCGGCTCAGCAGCTGGACTGCGGCCGTATCTCACTGTGTTCTTCCTCGGCATGGCCAAGCTGCTCATCCCGGCAGACGCTCCCGGTGCCATCAGCACGGTGGTGGCGCAGATTCCGGACATCCTCGCCGACCCCTGGGTGCTCGGCATCGCCGGCGTCATGGCAGTCGGCGAGTTCCTCGTCGACAAGTTCCAGTTCTTCGACCAGATCTGGGATGTCATCCACAGCGTGCTGCGTCCGGTCTTCGGTGTCCTCATCGGCCTGCAGCTCGGTGAGGACTACGGCACGACCGCGATGGTGACCGGCGCGGTGTTCGGCGGCGCGACGGCAACCGGCGTGAGTCTGGGCAAGACGACCCTGCGCGGACTGGTGAATCTGCTGCCGGAGCCGGTGACGAACTTCCTCACGAGTCTGGGCGAGGACCTGGCCACCGTCGTCGTGCTCATCGGGGTGCTCGTGCTGCCGCCGCTGGCTGCGCTGGCCGGTCTGAGTCTGCTGGTGTTCGGCCTGTGGCTGTTTCTGCGGCTGCGGCGCGTCTATGCTGCTGCCAAAGCGCGCATATCGGGCAGGCGCTCTGCCGACGAGTTCAACTCGATGCGCGACATCTTCGCTGCCGGCACGGCGCCCGGAGCGCCGGATCCCCGGATGCGGTGATCGCGCTCAGCGTTCGCTGTTGACACGGGTCAGCACCGCACGGGCGGCGTCGACGCAGGCGTAGCGGTCGGTGGTGATGTAGACGTCGAACTCGACGCGCCCCTCAGGTCCCGGATCGTTCTTCCGGGAAGCGGCAACCATGCCCGACCAGTCCGGTCCGACGACGATGAGGCCGTATTCGTTGCGCAGCGGATCCGACTGGTCGATCCGTCCGCTGCGCACGCCCGGCACCGGTGCGGTGTCGAAGCCGCCGGAGAGCATCGCGGAGAACCCGCACGCCCGCTGGATCGCAGCGAACCGCTCAGCAGTGTCCTCCCACACCTCTTCCTGTTCGCCGTAGATGCCGATGATGACGATCGAACGGGATCCGCTGAGCGCGCGGCGCTGCAGGGATGCCAGTTCAGCGCCGACGAGCGATTCGTCCATGACGAGCGGATCGCATTTGAGGCTCTGGCAGATGGAGTAGGGCGTGCCCTGGACCAGCCGATTGCGGGTGAAGTGCTCGGCGAGCGGATCGTCGTAGAGCTTCTCGATCGGGGCCGGTTCGCGGGTGGGCTCGCCGATGAGCGGACCGGTGACATAGCGGGCGCCGATCGCGCGCACCCGGCGCATATCCGCCTCGGTCGTCACGCCTTCGGCGATGACGACGGCGTCGGTGCGTTCGACGTGGGCGCGCAGCAGCCGGATGAGCTCGGCGAGCTCGGCTTCATCCTCCATATGCAGGACGTCCGGATGCAGGCTGACGACCGAGGGATTCACCAGGGGTAGGAACGCTGCCGTGCGCAGGTCCGGGCCGATCGAGCTCATGCCGATCCCCCAGCCGAGCTGGCGAGCCTGCCGCACCGAGCGCAGCACTGTCGCCGGTGAGGCGGCGATCCGTGCCGGGTCGAGCTGCAGGACGACTGAGCGCGGCGGCTCATCGGTGCGGTCTTCGAGGGTGACGAGGGATTCGGGTTCAGCGCCCATGAACAGGCGGGTGGCCGAGCCCAGGCCGGCCGCTTCGGCATCGCGGATGCCGATGAGCCGCAGGGAGGAGTCGAAGTCTCCGAGCATTCCGGTCGCGCGCACCTCGGCACGCAGCCGCTCGAAGTCCGCTGCCCGCTGCTCATGCGTCTCTGCGTCGCCGTCGGCGCGGGCCGGGATCACGGTGTAGCCGACGGTCTCATGGCTGGAGACATCGGCGACCGGAGCGAAATAGCTGTTGATGAGGCCGTGGCGGATGAGTCCTTCGATCTCGCTCGACGCCGAGGTATCGGCAGGAGTCGACAGCACGAGAGATCCTTACGTTGCGGGCGGGATGCGGTGGAGCGAGTCCAGTGTCTCACAGAGCGCAGACGGACCCGAGGCCGAAAGACGGTTTATGACAAGACTGATACACGGCAGCTGTGAATCGATACCCAGCCGCCGCGGGCCTCAGGACTGCTCGTCTTCGCCGACGATCTCGATCGCACCGGTGAGCGCGACGCCATCGTGATGGGAGTCGGGCAGCGTGAAGTGCAGGGTCTCGCCGCCGTCGAGCAGCCGCTCATCGTCCCAGACCCGCACCTTGACCGTTGAGGTCTCATGGGACCGGCTGGTGAGCACGAGTTCGGTCTGCGAGCAGCGCACCTCGATGACGTGGCCCTGGAACATCACCCGGAAGCGCACACCGGGGAGCTTCTCCGGCAGCCGCGGCCGGAACTCGATGCGGTCGTAGCGGATGAGCACACCGGCGAAGGCCCGGACGACGACGTCGACGGTGCCGGCCATCGCGCCGAGGTGGATGCCCTCCCGGGTGGTGCCCCACTGGGTGTCGTGCAGGTCGATGACCAGCGATTCCTGCCAGACATCCCACGCCTCGGGCCGGCCGATCGAGGCGAGCACGGCGGCATTGGCGACATTGGACAGGCTGGAGCCGTCCGTCGAGCGGGCGGTGTAGTAGTCGACGGTCTGCTCGACCTGCTGCATCGTGTACCGGTATCCCATCCGCCCGAGTTCGCGGATGAGGCCGTTGGCGCCGAGCAGGTAGATGAGCATCGTGACATCGGCCTGCTTCGACAGCTTGTAGTTGTTCGTCGAGTCGTCTTCGGCCTCCATGATGAGGTCCATCCGCCCGATGTTGCCGTACTTCTTGCGGTAGGCGGCCCAGTCGAGCTCCTGCAGATCGTCGTAGCCGTCGAACTGGCTGATGAGGCCGTCGGCGTTGAACGGCACCGCCAGGCGGGCGGCGAGCCGACCCCACAGGGTGATCTCGGCCGGCTGGATGTTGAGCCGGAAGATGAGGTCCTCGGCAGCGTAGGAGGGCAGCAGCCGGAAGATCTCGACGGCGTGCCGGCACACCCAGGCGGTCATGATGTTGGTGTAGGCGTTGTCGCGCAGCCCCGATCCCGGCATTCCCGGATAGCCGTCGTGGTACTCATCAGGGCCCATGACGTCGTTGATGTGGAAGCGGTCGGTCTCGGCGTCGTATGTGGCCAGGGAGGCGAACAGGCGGGTGATCTCGATGACGAGCTCGCCGCCCTGCTCGGCCAGCCAGCCGATGTCCGAGGTCGCCCGATAGTGCTGCCAGGCGTTGTAGGCGATCGCCAGGCCCACGTGCTTCTGCCGCCACGAATTGTCCGGCATCCAGCGTCCGGCGCGGTGGTTGAACAGCTCGACCGGGGTCTCCTCGCGGCCATCGGAGCCGGACTGCCACGGGAACAGCGCGCCTTCCAACCCGGCTTCGCGTGCCAGGTGGCGGGCGGCGTTGAGCCGGCGCCAGCGGTAGAGCAGCATCGACTTGGAGATCTCCGGCAGCCGGAGGTTGATGAGCGGGAGCACATACAGCTCATCCCAGAAGATGTGGCCGCGGTAGCCTTCGCCGTGCAGACCGCGGGCCGGCGTGCCGGTGTCGGCGAACACCGTATGCGGCGAGAGCGTCTGCAGCAGGTGGAAGGTGTGCAGGTGCAGCAGCAGCTGGGTGTTGGAGTCGGCTTCGACCTCGACGTCGAAGCGCTCCCACAGCCGCTGCAGTGCCGCCGTATGCCCGGGCAGCAGGTTCTCGTAGCCGATCGCCGGCAGCCAGTTGAGCTCATCGACGGCACCCTCGCGCACGGAGGTGAGCGCATTGTCGCGGGAGTTGACCAGAGCTGTCGTCGTGTCGATGCCGACGGTCTCCCCCACCTCGGCGGTCAGCGTGGTGTCCTGGAACAGGCCGGCCGGGTACTCGACCGGCCGCACCACCACCGTCTCATCCGCCCTCGACTTCCGCACCGTCTGCCCGCCGATGTGGATCTGGGTGCGCTGCGCGATCGCGATGCGCAGCTTGCTCTGGCTCGTCTCGACCTCAGCGAGCAGCGTACCGTCGGCAGCGTACTCCTGGTGGGTCGTCATGAGGTGCTTCTTCGACAGGGCGTCGTATTCGCGGACATTGTCGTTGATGACGTTCATGTCGATGCCGGTGCGCACGACGATCGGAGCGGCGGTGTTGACCGCGGTGATCTCCGTCAGCATCGCCGCAACATGCTTGCGGTCCATCGACACGAGCCGCTGCTGGCGGACCGCCAGCTCCCGCTCCTGCGCATCGATAAGCGTCAGTTCGCGGGTGAGCACGCCGTTGGCGAATGACAGGGTGTGCTGATCGGACTTGATCTGCAGGCCGCCGGCGGACAACCAGTCGCCATCGGCAAAGCGGATATCGCAGACGTTCCAGTTGGGCAGGTTGACAAGCGATTCGTGTTCGAGGTCCCGGCCGTTGACGTGGCTCCACAGCCGGTTGAAGATCCCAGCCATGTACGAACCGGGGTAATGGGAGTGCCCGGCCCGCGCCTCGGGAGCGGCTCCGCGCAGCGAGACATAGCCGTTCGCGAGCGTCGTCAGCGTCTCCCTGCGGCCCTCATGCTCCGGTTCGAAGCCGGAGAAGCTCAGCTCCCACGGATCCATCGGCACGGTGCCGAGGTCGAGCTCATTGGCGTCGGTGACGACCACATCGGCGCCGGCGGCTTCGAGGTCTGTGCGGTTGCGGTCACGGGCGATGCCGACGACGAGGCCGAACTCGCCGGTGCGGGCGGCCTGCACGCCGGACACGGCGTCTTCGAGGACGGCGCACTGGCGCGGTTCGCAGCCGAGCTCCTGGGCTGCGGCGATGAAGGTGTCGGGGGCGGGTTTGCCGGGCAGACCGCGGTCGCGGGCGACCTGACCGTCGATGACGACATCGAACAGTTCGGCGATGCCGGCCGTCTCCAGCAGCTGTGGGGCGTTGCGGCTGGCGGTCACGAGCCCGATCGGGGTGCCGCCGCGGCGCAGCCGCTCGATGAGCCGGACGGTGCCGGAGAACACCTCGATGCCCTCGCGGTCGAGCAGGGCGGAGAAGTAGTCGTTCTTCCGGCGCGCGAGCCCGTGGATGGTGTGCGCCGAGGTGGGATCGTCGTCATCGCCTTCGGGCAGGAAGATGTTGCGGGCGTTGAGGACGGTGCGCACACCGTCCTCGCGCGGCCGGCCGTCGACGTAGCGCCGATAGTCCTCAACCTGGTCGAAGGGGGTGGTGTCGATGTGGTGACTGAGCGGCAGGTCGCCGCTGTTCACCTCGGGACTGGCGAGGACGTCGTCGAAGAGTCGCTTCCAGGCGACTGCGTGGAGGGAGGCAGTGTCGGTGACCACCCCGTCCATGTCGAAGATGACTGCCGACCACGGGGTTGTGACGATCGAGTTCATGGTCTCCTGCTCGCTGGAGTGCGGGGACACGGCCTGCATCGGCTGCAGACACCGGCATGCGTCCAGCCTAGCGAGAACTCGTGCAGCTGGCACGCGCGCTGAAGTGAACGTCTGGTAGCTGAGATCCGGCCAGCGTCTGAGCGCGCTGCCGGGTGGGTGCCGCGCCCGAGGCGTCAGCTGGGATCGGCTGCGGCGCTCGCCCGGCCTTGGATCCAGTCGATGATGCCGACAACCGCCGAGGCGGTGACGACGAAGGCGATGACGGCGAAGGAGGCGGAGAAGGCCGTCGTCCAGCCGGCTGCGGCCTGCACGGCGAAGAACACCGATGTCACGACGGCCAGGCCCATGGCGGTGCCGATCCGCTGCCCGGTCTGCAGGACACCGCCGGCAGCTCCGGCGTAGTTGAGCGGCACATCGGTGAGCGACAGGGTCTGGTTGGGGCTGATGACCAGGCCCTGGGCGAGGCCGATGAAGCTCACAGCGGTGACGACGAGTGCGAAGGGCCAGCCGGCGGAGTCGTGCATGATGACCGCCCCGATGCCGGCGAGCAGGCCGAAAATCGCCATCGCCATGCCGAAGAGCACGAGTGGCCGGCCGATGCGCACAATGTAGCGGCCGGCGACCGAAGAGGAGATCGCAGAGAGGATCGCAGCCGGCAGGCCGATGAGTCCGGCCTGCAGGGCAGTGAAGCCGAGTCCGTTCTGGGCGTAGACGGCCAGCACCACCCACACGCTCGTGGTGCCGAAGAAGTACATCGAGATGAGCAGCGAGCCGTTGGCGAAGCTGCGGGTGCGGAAGAGGTCCATATCGACCATCGGGCTGCGGCCGCGGCGCTTGTAGCCGGCCTCCCACAGCACCCAGCCGATGATGAGGACGATGCCGAGCAGGCCGAGGGCGCCGGTGCCGAGTGTCGCCCTGCCGAGCAGCAGCGGCACGAGGATGCACAGGGTGCCCAGGCCCAGCAGCGCCACGCCGATGAGGTCGAGGTCGATGCCGGCGCGCCGCGGGGCTGTACCCGCTGAGGCAGTCGCGGATGCGTTTCCTGCGGTCGCGGCGTCGTCTGCTGTCGGCGGCGGGCTCGGGGCGGCCGGGACGACCGGCGGCTCCCATGCTGAGCGCGGGAAGCTCGTGACGGCCAGGACCACGGCGAGGATCGCGATCGGCACATTGATGAGGAAGGACATCCGCCAGCCCAGATCATCGCCGAAGACGCGGATGAGCACACCGCCGAGCGTCGGGCCGAGGGCCACGGACACACCGACAACGGAGCCCATGAGTCCGAAGGCGCGACCGCGGGAGGCGCCGGAGAAGTACTGCTGGATGAGCCCGATGACCTGCGGGTTGAGCAGGCCGGAGCCGACGCCCATGAGCAGCCGGGCGGTGTTGAGCACGAAGGGGTTCGGCGCGATGCCGGAGAGCAGCGAGGACAGGCCGAACACCGCCAGACCGGCGATGAACAGCTTGCCGCGGCCGAACAGGTCGCCGGCGCGCCCGGCCGGCACGAGGAACACGCCGAAGGTCAGGGCGTAGCCGGTGAGCGCCCACTGCAGTGCGGTGTTCGAGGCCTCCAGTGAGGTGCCGATCGCCGGCAGCACGACGTTGACGATCGAGACTGAGAGCAGCGACATGAACAGCGGCACCAGCGCGATGAGGAGGATGCGACGCTGTTCGTCGCCCATCTGCGGATTCCTCTCGGAGCCGCCCGTTCCTTCAGCGTGCCGTTTGTCTGCCATTTCACTATTCCTACACCTCTCCTTCCGGCGCGGCAATACGGTCGGGATTCTGCGGGCGCAGCTGTGACGAGGACTACGATGGAGCGCATGGACAGCTCCCCTGCAGCACCTGCCGCTGTGTCTGGACAGCCGGGCGACGTGCCCGGACAGCCCAGCGCCACGCCTGAGCTGCGCGGTGCAGAGCCTGAGCTGGGCGGCGCCGGCCGCTATGCGCCGAGTCCGAGCGGCCGACTGCACATCGGCAACCTGCGCACCGGGATCATCGCCTGGCTGTGCGCGCATTCGAGCGGGCGGGCGCTGCGCTGGCGGATCGAAGACCTCGACCGGGTGCAGCCCGGAGCCGCTGAGCAGCAGCTGGCCGACTGCGCTGCTGTGGGCCTCATCCCCGATGGCCCCCTCGTCGTGCAGTCCGCACGCACCGCGCTCTACACCAACGTCATCGAGGCGCTCGCCACAGCGGGCCTCGTCTACGAATGCTATTGCTCACGCAAGGACATCCAGGCCGCGCCTTCTGCCCCGCACACCCCCCCGGGCGCCTATCCGGGCACCTGCCGCAGCCTGCCGGCCGGCACGCGCGAGGCTGAGCGGCAGCGGCTCGCAGCTGCGGGACGACAGCCGGCGATCCGTCTGAATGCGCAGGCAGCCGCGGGTCTCCTCCAGGTGCCGTTGGCACCGGCCGGGCCCGAGGTGGTGGCCGAGGATGTGCTGCTCGGCGCCGTGCGCGGGTTCATCGATGATTTCGTGCTGCGCCGCGGCGATAGCGTCCACTCCTATCATCTGGCCGTCGTCGTCGATGATCTGGCGATGGGCATCGACCAGGTGGTCCGGGCTGATGATCTGGCCTCCTCGACACCGCGGCAGCTCTTCTTCGCGCGACTGCTCCAGCAGATCTGCCCGGAGCTCGTGAGCGCCGGCGACCACAGTATCGCAGCCGATGCGATCGAGTGGATCCATGCGCCGCTCGTGCTGGGTCCGGGTGGTCAGCGGCTGGCCAAGCGCGATGGGGCGGTCACCCCGGCGGAGCTGGAGGGCTCCGGCTTCGACTTCTTCGCCTGGCTCGGCACCTCGCTGGGCTTCGGGCCGTGGGCTGATCTGCAGGAGGCCGAGCGCAGCTTCGACCTTAAGGCGATGAACCGGCAGCCGAGCACCTTCGACCCTGCCGACTGGGTAACACCGGCCGACAGCTGACGCCGGGCTGGCCTCGGAGCCCGGGCTGGGCTCCGTGCCCGGACTGACCTCTGAGCCCAGGCCGACGCGGGCTCAGGCCTGGGTGCGTTCGGCGATGACGCGGCGGTAGATCGCTTCGAAGGTATCGAGAGTGTGACGCACATCGTGGCGCGCCACGAGGGACCGGGAGGCTTCCCCCAGCTGCTGGCGCTCAGCCTCATCCATCTGCAGCAGCCGGGTGAAGACTGCGGTGAGCTCGTCGACATTGCGCGGTTCGAACAGGTATCCGTTCTCGCCGTGCCGGCACAGGTGCGGCAGGGCGACCGCATCGGCGAGCACCACGGGCTTGCCGGAGGCCATCGCCTCCAGGGTGGCGATGCTCTGCAGTTCGGCAGTGCTCGGCATGCAGAAGAACGTCGCCTCCTGATAGGCGCGCACGAGCTCTTCATCGCTGACCTTGCCGCGCAGTCGGACGCGGTCGGCGACCCCGAGCCGCGCTGCCTGGGTGCGCAGCGCCTCGGCCTCGGAGCCGGCGCCGATGATATCGGCGTGCAGATTGAGATCCGGGTCGGTCTGCGCGAGGGCGGCGATGATATCGCCGATGTTCTTCTCCAGCGACAGCCGGCCGACGAACAGCACCCGCTGGACATCCGGTGCGACGTCATCGGCGGCGAAGAAATGGGAGAGGTCGATGCCGCAGGACACCGCCTCGATCGGGCTGGTGAAGCCGTTCTCCGTCAGCAGGTCGGCTGAGAGCTGGGTCGGCACGGTGAGATAGTCGGCCTTCTCGAAGGAGCGGCGCAGATCCCACCAGGCTGCCGCGCTGCCGTAGCGCAGCAGCCGCTCGGGGGCGTCGACATAGGGGCGGACGTTGTCGGGCATGAAGTGGTTCGTCGCGACGACGGGGATCCCGCGTCTGCGGGATTCGCTCAGTGCGTAGCGGCCGACGACGAAGTGCGCCTGGGTGTGCACGACATCAGGTGCGATGTCGTCGAGCAGCCGGGACACCTCGGGCTTGGTCTCCCAGGGCATGCAGATCGTCCAGGTGGGGTGCGGGAACCAGCGATGCGACCGCACCCGGTGGACGAGGACGCCGTCCTCCCAGCGCGTCGATGGGGTGCCGGTGGCCGACGGGCAGATGACATGGACCTCATGGCCGCGGGAGGCCAGGCCGGTGGCCAGGGTCTGTGCGAAGGTGGCCGCGCCGTTGACCTCCGGAGAGTAGGTCTCGGTGGGGATGCAGATCCGCAGCGGGGCAGTGTCATCCACAGCAGTGCTCTGCTCGGTCTGGGTCAACGATGGTCCTCTTGGTATCAGTCGGCTGGTCGATGGCGCGGGTGCGAGTGCGGTGCGCCGTACTTGGCGGTCATGCGTTGGCGCTCCTTGGCTACTACGTCTGGATGATACCGGGACAGTGCGATGACTGCGCAGCAGGCGATGACGCCGGTGACGGCCATGAGCACAAGCTGCAGCACGGAGGCGCCCATCGCCTCACCGAGCACGATCGAGCCGAGCAGCACCGCGAAGATCGGGTCGATGACGGTCAGACCTGCGATGACCATCTCCGGTGGGCCGGCGGCGTAGGCGGCTTGGACGAACCAGCTGCCGATCGCGCCGGCCAGCACGAGGCTGAGCACGTTAAACCACGTGACGCCGCTCAGGCCGGTGTCGAAGAACTGGTTCGTCAGGATGTGCACGTTCGTGGCGACGGTGGCGAACAGCAGCCCCGAGGCGGTGATGAGCAGCAGCTGGGGCGGGTGTCGGCGGATGAGGATGATGAGGCCGAAGACAACGGTCAGCGCGACAGCGATCCAGGCGACGCGGTGGGCGCTGGCGCCGTAGTGGACTTCGTAGCGGCCGATGACCGCGGCGATCGCGACGAATGCCGCCACCGACAGACCGCAGGTGCCGACGGCGATCACGATCGTGCGGCTGAGAGCCAGCCCGCGATGGGTGACGGCGAGAATGACGGCAGTGATGAGCGCGACGGCGCCGATCGGCTGGACCACCATGACCGGGGCGATGGTGAGGCCGATGATATTGGCAGCATTGCCGAGGATGAGAATGAGGAGGCCGAGCATCCAGCGGCGGTTGCGGAGGATGCGGATGAACTCGCTCAGCTGGAAACGGGTCGAATCCTCCTCGCGGTCGTTGACGCCAGTGTGCTGCAGCAGCGCGGCATAGGCCAGCGCGATGGCTGCGAAGAACGCAAGGAGGATCGCCACAAGTGTCGTCACCCGGCTAAGTGTAGCCCGCGGCTCACCGGCCCCTCTCACACCTGGCTAGGTGGTGATTCTCACGCCGGACACATACTCCGCGCGGCCCTGCTGCCAGCGGGCATCCACGCTTATCGCGGCGGTGAGACACCTCACCAGCACAGTGATTTGAGATGTCGCCGATCCCGATGCTAAAGTGGTTTCTCGCGTGATCATCACGGTCACGCTTTTCCTCCGTAGCTCAGTTGGCAGAGCATTCGACTGTTAATCGAAGGGTCGCTGGTTCGAGCCCAGCCGGGGGAGCCACCACCCCGCTCCGTGCGAGCGGGGTTTTCTCATTCCCGGCCCGGCGGCCAGGCGCGGCCCCACACTGCCGGTGAATGCGGGGTAAGGGGTGAATGCTCGGAAGCGGCCGCGGCTCACTGTTCGGCGACGAGTGAGCCGAACTGTGGGAAGCGCTCAAGGTAGCGCTGGACATAGGAGCAGACGGGGATGATCTTCTCCTCGCGCTCCTCAAGCTGCTGCAGCACCTTGGTCACGAGCGTGCGTGCGTAGCCCTGCCGGCCGAAGGCCTCGTCGATGATCGTGTGCTGGAGTTCGTAGACCCCGGGTTCGCGCGTCGTGTAGCCGAGGAACCCGACGAAGGTGCGACTGGGTCCCGAGAGCCACAGCTCGAATCGGTCGCGGGAGAGATTGTCGACGACTTCGACGGGCTTGGTGACGAGTACCGGGTCTTCCATCGGGGTGCCTCCTGAACTGAGCCTGAACTGAGAAGGTCTCAGCGCTGAGCGCTGAGCTGGCGTGCGGTGCCTGCGACATAGACGGCCTGCGGCCTGAGCTCCAGCCACTCCTCCGGGCTGCAGGCGAAGGGGTCGCGGTCGTAGACCTGCAGATCGGCGTGGGCGCCGGGTGCCAGAGTGCCGAGCGCAGCCTCCTCGAACGAGGTGTAGGCCGCGTCCGAGGTGTAGGCGCGGATCGCCTCGGGCAGGGTGATGTTCTGTTCGCTGTCGAGGACCTGGCCGGTCTTCGTCGTCCGCGTCACCGCACCGAAGATGCCCTCCCAAGGGTTGCCGTTGGTCACCGGCACATCGGAGTTGCCCGGGGCGATGATCCCGCGGTCGATGAAGGAGCGGTGCGGGTAGACCCGCGGCATCCGCTCGCGGCCGAGGACCTTGAGGTAGGAGTCGCCGAGGTGGTAGATGAAGCCGACCGAGGAGGCGGCGATGATGTTCCAGTCGGCGAGGAAGTCAAGGTCCTCATCCGTCGGCAGTGTGCAGTGCTCAATGCGGGTCCGCCGACTGCGGATCGCCTCATCGTCGCCGATGTTCTGCAGTGCCCGGCGGGCCTGAGCGATCGCAGCGTCGCCGATGCTGTGGATCGCCAGCCGCAGGCCGCCGGCGGTGGCTGCCCGCAGGTGTTCGGTCAGGGTCTCGTCATCAATGTAGAGGATGCCGGTCTCGTCACTGTTCTCATAGGGGCAGCACAGGGCTGCGGTCTTACCGCCCACTCCCCCATCGAGGACGAACTTCGCACCCTGGATGCGCATCCAGTCATCGCCGAGGCCGCTCGTGACGCCGGCTTCGAGCGCGCCGTCGAGGATGCCGTCGTAGCCCATCTGAGTGAGCGCCCACAGCCATGGGCGCAGGCGGACGCCGAGTCTGCCCTCGGCAGCCAGTTCGGTGTACAGGCGCAGGTCAGCGCGGCTGGTCGACATATCGTGCACGGTGGTGATGCCCCAGTCGAGGAACTGCTGCTCGGCGCGGGCGAAGCCGCCAGCCAGCTCCGCCGGCTCGTAGTCGGGCACGGCGATGAGGTCCATCGCCTTCTCCTGGCACAGACCGGTCAGCTGCCCGGAGCTGTCCTTGACGAGGCGCCCGCCGGTGGGGTCCGGGGTGTTCTCGTCGACGCCGCTGAGTTCGAGAGCCTTGGAGTTGACGAGCAGCATGTGCCGGCAGGTGCGCGTGAGCACCACAGGATGGTCCGGTGCCACGGCGTCGAGGTCTGCGCGGGTGGGCACGCGGTCCTCAGCCAGATAGGTCTCGTCCCAGCCGGCTCCGCGGATCCAGCCGCCAGCCTCGGTCTCGCGTGCAGCGGCAGCGATCGCCTCCTGGATCTCGGCGATGCTCGTGACGACTGCTGGACGCACATCGACCTGCAGCAGCGTGCGCCCGTACATGCTCGGGTGGCCGTGGCTTTCGATGAAGCCGGGCATGACGAAGCCGCCGTCGATGTCGATGCTCTCTGCTGATGCCTCACCGGCAGCATGTGCGGCGTCCTCGCCGGTGGCGGCGATGCGGCCCTTGCTGATGTTCAGCGATGTCGGCTCAGTGAAATGGTCCTCGGCGAACAGGCGCGCATTGCGCAGCGTGATCTGGCTCATGATCCAACCCTAATGCAGGCACCTGCCACAGCTCATCCCCGCACCGTCCCCAGCACCGGCACCTCAGTCTGCAGGCGGTGGGCTCAGCTCGATCTCTCTGCCGAAGGCCGATTCGACTGCAATATCCCATTCGCCGTCCTCAGCGGCTGCTGCGATGCCGCCGGCGATCGCCTCGGCCAGCGCGGGGTCCTCCTCGCGCATGCGGATCCAGTAGCCGGCCGGATCGAACCGATCGGCGGTGACGGTGAGCGCCTGCTGGTCCTGCGCTGCCAGCGCATGCAGGTCGAGATCAGCGCCGATGACCGCGTCGACCTCCCCGGCTGCCAGTGCTGTCACGCACTCGGCCAGGGCATCGCGTTCGACGACCTCCGCATCGGTCTGCTCTTCCAGCACCGTCCGGCCAGGTGAGTCCGGGACGGCGCAGACGGTTTCATCGCTGAGTTCGGCGACGGTGTCGAGGCTATGGGAGGCTGCGCTCAGCAGCGCCTGGCCGCCGAGGTGGTAGGGCCCGGCCAGATCGGCCGGGGTCTCCTGTGGTTCGTCCGCATCGGTGTCGTCGCTGTCGGGCTCGGCAGCCGGTCCGATATCGGGGATCGGCTGGTCGGGGGTGTCGATGAGCAGATCGGCAGCAGGTTCATCCCCATCGAGGACTGCTGCGGGATCGTCACCGGCGTCGACCCAGGTGATCTGGTGTGCAGCGAAACCGAGGCGGCCGGCGACGAGGCTGCCGATCTCGACAGCGAAACCGGTCGGCACGCTCTGGTTCGTCTCCAGGTAGCCGATTCCCGCATGGTCAAAGGGAACAGCGATGCGCAGCATCGACTGCTCATCGGCAGCCGACCAGATCGGGCTCTCGGCGACGGACGCCTCGGCGTCGACGGTATAGTCGCTGGCCGGCTCGGGCTCTCCCGAGGTGTCCTCACCGAGGCCGCAGCCGCTCAGCACGAGTGCGGCGGTGCCGAGCAGTGCGATGAGGCCAGTGCGCGTGCTTGCCTGCATCCGGCGGCCGCCGGGGCTGCGGCGACCCGTCGGCAGCGCAGGATTCTGCGGCTCGGAAGTCAGCAGCACAGGAATCGACGGCTCAGAAGTCGGCACGGGTCATCACCGGCAGCACATGGTAGGCCGGCTCCTCATAGGGATGTGCGGCGATCATCGCATCAAGTGCGGCAGCGACGCGCTCGCGTGGGCAGATGACTTCGATGCGCTCTTCGGGGACCTCTTCGGCACGATCGACGGCGCCGATGGTCGGGTTCGCGCCTGCTCGCGGCGTGAAGCGTCCGATGCCGCGACTGGAGAACGAGCATCCGGTGTAGTCACCGATGGCGCCTGCGCCCGCCTGTGCCAGCGCAGCGCGGACAGCATCGGCGGTTTCGATGGGCGTGTAGACGACGATGACGCAGTTCGACATGGTCTCAGCCTACTGTGCGGTCTGCCGGTGCAGCGCCTCTCAACACGCGCCCTGCCGATCACAGCGACAGGGGTGCTCGCGGCCGGAGTGCCGTTGAGCGGAGTGCCGTTGCGCGGGAAGCAATCGTAGGTGTGCGGCTCAGCTGGCGTCGAACAGCAGGCGCAGCACTGCCTCAGCATCGGCATGCGCGGCATCGCTGTCCGAGCTCTCCGCGTTCGAGGTGTCGGCGCCTGAGGCTCCGGCCTTGGGAGCTTCAACGACCGCCGCGGCGATGAGCCCGTCATGTGCAGTGATGGACCATATCGGCGCTGTCGCGGCGGCACCGCTGCCGGCTGAGGTACTCGGGGTGCTGTCGATGTCGATGAAGAACGGGTCCAGCAGGGCGCTGAGCTCCTGCTGTTCGTCCCCGCTCAATGCCGCATCATCTGCTGGCGGGTCGAAATCCTCACCGGCGACCGAGGTCACGAGGCGGACCGGCGGGCGCTCACCGGTGAGCGCGCGGGCGGCGGAGACTGCAACGCTCAGCGGGCTGCCGGTGGGCTGTCCCTCGGCAGAGGCGGACGCCGGCATGCCGAGGTCGATGCGCTCCAGGCCGAGGGCGGCGAGCACCTCGGCGTCGGAACCGCGGGAGTCCTGCAGCGCCGTGGCGAGAGCATGGGCTGGCGAGTCCGGGTAGTGTCCGCTGAGCGCACGGTCGAAGCCGCCATCTCCGCCGGCGTTGGCGACAGCGCGCACCTGACCTGATTTCGCGTCGATGACGACGATGCCGGTGGCCGCACCGGTCGCCTGTGCAGCGGCGTCGGCGCTGCGCTGGAGTTCGCGGTCGATCGTCGTCTTCACCGGCGGTGCCGGCACCGCATCGACGGTGAGGACCGTCTCCTCATCGATCTGCAGGTTGACGCCGGTGCGGCCGGAAAGCTCAGCCTGGTAGAGCTTCTGCAGACCCGACTGGCCGACGAGGTCGCCCTCGCGCAGCAGCGGATCCTCATCGAGGTCCTCAGCGGTGGCCTCATCGACGCGGCCGAGCAGCAGCGGCGCCAAGCCCTGGTGGACGGGGATCGACATGTCGAGGGTGCGGAACACGGTGCCGGGGATCGGACGCAGATCCTCGGCGAGCCGCCGGTAGTCATCGGCCCGGATCGTGATGACGGGAACGAAGGCGTGCGCGCCGGCCTTCTCGATCCGGCCGGTGAGCGCCTCTGCGTCGATCTCAGCGAGCTCGGACAGGGCTGCGGCGGTATCGGCGGCGGTGGTGCGCGGGTCATCGGTGCGGGCAGGTTCGATGCCGATGCTGACGACCGGTTCGACGCTGGTGAGCACCTCATCGCCGGCACCGAGGATCTTCGCCCGCTCCGGGGCTTCGACTGTCACCTCGACAGCGGCATCGGTGTGCAGCTGCGGGTGCACGACGGCTGGCTGGTACTCGGCCTTCCACGACAGGTCCGCCTTGACGACGTCCAGCTGCGAGGTGTAGCTCCAGTCCGGCACCTGGGTGCGGGAGCGAGGATTCGTCTGCCATGCCCACGACAGGGTCGCCCGCTTCCTGGCGGCGTCGATGTCCTCGAGGTCGATGACGGTGACGGACACCGGGGCCTGCAGCCCGGCCGGACGCAGCTGGGCCTGCAGCTCGGCATGGGACCGGGCTGCCGCCTCGGGCGCGGTCCACGGTCCGGCCTCTACCGCGTCATCGACGAAGGACTGCGCCGCCCGCTTGGCGGCATCGAGCGGTGAGGAGCCCAGCTGCGGATTCATCACCGCGATGATGACGAGCACGGCCGCAACGGCAGCGGCGAGCAGACCCGTGAGCACCCAGGCGGTGCGTCTGCGAGTGGCCATGGCTGCTCCCCCGCTTTCACTGCCCTGTCTCCGGTTCACTGCCCTGTCTCCGGCCCCCGAGCGGCGGCCCCGTCCCAGCATAGCCCGACTGGCGCCTCGGGAGGGGTCGGGCACCTCGGCGTGATGTCCAGCACCCCGGTCACCAGACTGTGAGAAGCCAGGCGCCGACAGATGCCGGTTGCTACAGTCTCTGCCTAACCAGATAGATTCCGCATCACCCACAGGATGTGAGCCGCATGTCAGCAGCATCGTCAGCGACCGGAACCTCCGCCGGTCATGTGATCGTCAAATCGCTTGCCGCCCATGGAGTCAAGCGTGTCCATGTTGTTCCCGGCGAGAGCTTCCTCGATGTGCTCGACGGTCTGCACGATTCGGCGATCGAGACCATCGTCTGCCGCCATGAGGGCGGTGCTGCGTATATGGCCGAAGCCGACGGCAAGCTCGGCGAGCTGCCCGGCATCGCGATGGTCACCCGTGGGCCGGGTGCGGCGAATGCGCATGTCGGCCTGCACACCGCCTGGCAGGACTCGACGGCGATGGTGCTGTTCGTCGGTCTCATCCCCTTCGAGCATCGTGAGAAGGAGGCCTTCCAGGAGTTCGATGCGAAGGCCTGGTTCGACACCGGTGCGAAGCGGGTCATGATCCTCGACCACCCGGAGCGCGCCTCCGAGGTCGTCGCCGAGGCGATGTTCGCAGCCGTGTCCGGGCGCCCTGGTCCGGTGGTCGTGGGCCTGCCCGAGGACATCATCACGCAGCCGAACAACGGCATCCTGCACCCGCAGATCCCGGTCGCCCAGGGCGGTATGACAGTCACCGACTGGAAGGCGCTGAAGTCTGCGCTGCTGGAGTCGGAGCGGCCGCTGTTCGTCTACGGCGGCAATGACTGGACCCATGAGGGCGCCGAGGTGTTCACCCGCTGGCTGGAGGCACACAATCTGCCGGCCGCAGCCGAATGGCGCTGTGAGGGCACGGTGCCCTTCGGCTCGCCGAGCTACGTGGGACCGCTGGGATACGGCCGCCCGCAGCACACCCACGAGGTGCTCGACAACTCCGATCTGCTCGTGTTCGTCGGCACTGTGCCCGGCGATGTCATCACCGATGGCTTCACCGCCCGGCAGAACTGGGGACGCAAGAACTTCATCGTCACCATCGACCCCTCGCTGCGCGGCCGCTCCGGCCCGGTGACGCATCAGATCGTCGCCAAGCCCGATGTGTTCGTCCGCGACCTTGTCCGCATGGATCTGCCGGTGCGCGATGAGTGGCGGACGTGGACGAATGAGCTGCGCGCCACGCAGGTGGAGTTCTCCACGCTGCCGCCGGCCGAGCCTGGTGACGGGCAGGCGAAGATGGCGACGCTGATGGCCAATCTCGTCCCTCGGCTCGACGAGGATGCGATGGTGACCTTCGGTGCCGGTGAGCACACGAACTGGGCGCACCGCTACTTCCCCACCAATGGCTACGCCTCGATGATCTCTGCACGCAACGGCTCGATGGGCTATTCGGTGCCCTCGGCGGTGGCGGCCAGCCTCATGCATCCCGAGCGCCAGATCATCTCGATCGCCGGTGATGGTGAGTTCCTCATGAATGCGCAGGAGCTGGCCACCGCCAAGCAGTACGGTGCGACGCCGCTCGTCATCGTGATGGACAACCAGGAGTACGGCACGATCCGGACCCACCAGGAGCGGGCATACCCGAAGCGGATCTCCGGCACGCAACTGGAGAACCCGGACTTCGCGATGTACGCGCAGGCCTTCGGGGGTGTCGGAATCCGCGTCGAGCAAGACAAGGACATCCCGGCCGCTCTCGACACCGCCTTCGCGGCCGTCGCCGACGGGCAGTTCGCGCTCATCCACCTCATCGTCGAACAGCGCATCAAGGCCTACTGAGGCTCAGCTGAAGAAGCGGGCAGCAAATCCGGGCACCGGGTTCGCCGCCCGCTTCGCATGTGCAGGACGCTGTCGCTGAGCTCTCACTCTTTCGGACGCAGCGACTCCCCTCGCTGCCGGAGCAGCCACTCGATCTCCTGCAGTGCAGTCATGTGTCTAGGCTCGCGCTCGTTAGGTTTGCCGAAGAGAATCGCGGAGACAGCAAGACCCACAACGGCAAAGAGTCCGCAGATGACGGCGAGCGGGTTGGCGCCCAACGACCTGTATGAGACGAATGCCAGGCCCAGCATCAGCGCAGCAAGCAGAGTCGCTATGAGAAGACCGAAGACGCGGCGTCGACGCTCGTCGGCACGACGATCCCTCCGAAATCGCCACTCACTGCGCAATTCATCGGTGCCCAGTTCCGGAAGCGGCCGCGCGGACGTGCTGCGCCGGCCTGGGAGACTGAAGTCTCCACCCATCTGCCATTCATCTCCGAGATCCCGAACCATCTGAGACCACGACTGCCTTCCTGTGCACGGAACGTGCTGCATATCGTATCGAAGCGCTGCATCCGTGCACCGCCGTTCGGCGAACGGCACTCACCTCATCAGCTGAAGAAGCGGGTGGCGAACCCGGGCACCGAGTCAGCGGCCACGTCTGCTGCGGTGCCGGTCTGGACGACAGCTCCGTTATCGAGGACGATGACCCGGTCGGCCAGTGCCTCGACATCGGCACGATCATGACTGATGAGCAGCGCGGTGGCATCACCGAGCAGCTCGGCCAGCAGCGCGCGGATGTGCGGGACGCTGTCGCGGTCGAGGGCTGACATCGGCTCATCGAGCAGCAGCAGATCCGGGTCAGCGATCGCAGCCCGGGCGATCGCCGCCCGCTGCGCCTGACCGCCGGAGAGCTGGTGGGGCCGCCTGTCGTCCATCCCGGCCAGATCGACGCGCTCGAGCATCTCGACCGCCCGGGCGTGGGCGTCCCGCCGGGCCACTCCGCGGCAGCGCAGCGCGAAGGCGACGTTGTCGGCAACCGTCATGGTGGGAAACAGCAGCGGCGCCTGTGCCAGCTGCACGATCCCGCGCTTATGGGAGGGCACCCGCACCTTCCGGCCGGTGGTGCGCACGATCGGGCGATCCCCCAGGGTGATCTCCGCCTCAGGCGGGGTCAGCAGCCCGGAGAGCACATCGAAGGTCGTTGACTTCCCGGCCCCATTGGGCCCGATGAGGGCGGTCGTCGAACCGGCCGGGACTGCGATGTCGATGTCGAGTCCGCGGGCCGGCAGGGTGATCGCGGCATGCAGTTCGCTCATCCGCGGGCCTGCTTCGGGGTGCGGTAGGTGGCTACGACGATGGTGAAGGCGATGACCATGAGCACGACCGACAGCGCGATCGCCTGGGCCGGGTCGGTTTCGCGGGCCAGGTAGATCTCCAGCGGCATCGTGCGGGTGCGGCCCCGCAGGGAGCCGGCGAAGGTGAGGGTGGCGCCGAACTCGCCCAGTGCCCGGGCGAAGCACAGCACCGTGCCCGAGGCGAGGGCTGGGGCGAGCACCGGAATCGTCACCGTCAGCAGGGTGCGGGTGGGGCTGGCGCCCAGACCTGCGGCGATGCGCTCATAGCGCGGGTCGGTGCTGCGCAGCGCGCCTTCGAGCGTCATGACCATGAAGGGCAGCGACACGAAGGTCTGCGCCAGGACGACCGCGATGGCGGTGAAGGCGATCGAGATGCCGCCTGCTTCGAGGTAGCTGCCGATGAGGCCCATGCGCCCAAAGGTGTACAGCAGTGCGATGCCGCCGACGACCGGCGGCAGCACCAAGGGCAGCAGGCCCAGCGAGCGCAGCACTCGCCGGCCGGGGAACCGGGCGCGGGCGAGAACGAAGGCCAGCGGCACTCCGCCGAGCAGGCACAGTCCGGTAGCTGCCAGCGAGGTCTGCAGCGACAGTCGCAGAGCGGTCAGCGCCGAGTCCGAGCTGATGAGGTCCCATAGGGAGGCGTAGGGCACCTGGGTCAGCAGCCCGATGATGGGCACGATGACGATGGCCGCCCCGCAGGCTGCGGGCAGCCAGAGCCAGCGCGGCAGACCAGCGTGACTCACGGTGAGCCGAAGCCGGCGTCAGCCAGCGCTTCCCGGCCGGTGTCGGAGAGCACGTAGTCGACCCACTGCTGGGCGGCCTCGACGTTCTCCGAGGACTTCAGCACGCCGATCGGGTAGTTGTTGATGACATCGGCGGCTTCGGGGAAGTCCACGGCGGTGACGTCATCTCCGGCACCGGTGGCGTCGGTGACGTACACGAGTCCGGCGTCAGCCTGGCCGGAGGTGACCTTGCCGAGCACATCGGTCACTGCGTTCTCCTCGCTCACAGGTGAGAGTTCGACACCGGCGAGCTCGGCGACCTCCTGGGTGGCGGCACCGCAGGGCACCTCGGGTGCGCAGATGACCAGTGAGATGTCATCGGCGCTCAGGCTGTGCAGGTCTTTGACGCCCTTGGGGTTGTCTGGGGCGGTGACGATGGTGAGGGTGTTGGTGGCGAACATCTGCGGCTGGCCCTCCATCAGGTCCTCGTCGGTCATCTTGTCCATGTTCTTTTCATTGGCTGAGGCGAACACGTCGGCAGGAGCCCCGGCCTGCATCTGGGCGACGAGGTCGGAGGAGCCGCCGAAGGAGAAGTCGACGGAGGTGCCGGTCTCCTCCTCGAAGGACTCGCCGAGATCGGCGAAGACCTGGTTGAGAGAGGCGGCAGCGAAGACGGTGATGGAGCCGCCGCCGGACTCGGCGCCGTTGTCTGACCCGGCGCTGTTGCCGGACCCGCCGGAGCAGGCGGTGAGCGTGAGGGCGGCGGCCGCCGTGAGCGCACCGGTGGTGATGAGCTTCGATTTCATGAGTGTGGCTCCCTTGCTGCGTGTCCATGCTGGCAGCAGTCCCCGCCAGCTTGAGCACACCGTAGCACTGCATGTGCGTTCGATGCGCGGGATTCCACACGATGATTACGAGGCTCTTTCCACCTCGACCCGCAGATGCGGATCTATAGAGGTCTGGGCGGGCGCGCCTGCACACACGCGCCGCACCCGAGTCAGCGCTTCGGCATCTCCAACAGCACCTGGGTGGCCTTGACGACGACGGTTGTGACGTCGCCGACGGTGAGCTCAAGCTCCTCGGCAGCCTCAGCCGACATGAGAGAGACGACCCGGTAGGGACCGCACTGAACATCGACCTGGGCCATGACGCCGTCCTTCTTCACGGCGGTGACGAGACCAACGAACCGGTTGCGGGCCGAGGACTGCACAGCGGCCGGATCCTTCGGCAGGGCCGCGGTCGCGCGGGCCAGCTCGGCGAGCTCAGCTCCATCGACGACGGCGCGCCCGCTGCTGTCGAGGCGATGGGAGAGCTTTCCGGCGTGGATCCACCGGCGAAGGGTGTCATCACTGACCCCCATGAACAAAGCAGCATCGGAGATCCGCAGATCAGCCATGGCTCCACCTTTCCATTGATCGGGATGACTGGTTCAGGCTTCAATCATTCTGCCACGCCAGCACGTCACATTCAGACCTGAATATATAGCGGATTGCAAACGCTGCACACATGAGCCGACGTGCGGACCGCTCCCGGCACGAGGATGGCCTCGATTCTACTCTCCACTGTGCCACCATGGGGGTATGCACGACGATCTCTCTCCAGCGGATTTTCCGCTCACCACGACGGACAAACTGCGCTATTCCGACACCGACAGACAAGGCCACATCAACAACGCGGTCTTCGCGACGCTCTTCGAAACCGGTCGCGTCGAGATCATCTCCCAGATCGAGCGGCACGCCGAGGTCAGCGACCGCGAATTCGTACTCGCGCGGATCACGATCGACTATCTGCAGGAAGTCCACTGGCCGGGCACCGTGACGATCGGCAGCCGGATCAGCCGGGTCGGCACCTCCTCGCTGACGGTCGAACAGGTGATCGTCGTCGACGAGACCGTGTGCGCGCGAGCCGAATCGGTGATGGTGCAGATCCGAACAAGCACCCGCCGCTCCGAACCGTTCGACGACGCAGCGCGGGGATTCTTCGACACCCTGAGCTGAACGGTCACCGACACGCCCGTTGAGGTTTCCAAGCACGCGAGTGTCGGCATAAGCTGGATGGACAAAGGAGGCGATGACCATGACGAAGAGCGGACAGGAATCGAGCAGCTCAGGCTCGAAGGGTCTTGACAAGATCGAAGAGGCCGCCGAGAAGGTGCTTGGCGACTCGCAGGTCGGCAAGGGCGAACGCGTCGGCTATGTCGAAGACGATTCCGAGGCGCGCACTGCCGCGGCTGCGGCAGCACACGGAGACGAGGCAATTCTGCAGGAAGACGGCACCCACCTCATCATCAGCAAGACCGAAGCCGATCCACCCGTCGACACCTGGCGGCACTGAATCGCAGCACTGGGCAGAGCCCGTCGGATCACCGGCGGGCTCTGCTGCTGCCCACCGGGTCTCCCAGCGGGATTCGCTACAGTGAAGCAGCGCGCTCCGACGCGCCGCCTCGCCCTGTCCACTCCCGCTGCTGACCCGATAGCGAATCCTCCATATGCACTCTGCACCGTCCTCCCCGCGCCGCGAGCGCGCCTCCCGCATCCTCACAAGCGTCTTTCTCGCTGCCGCTTTCTGCGCGCTGGCGATCTGGCTGCTCGATCGGCTGGCGCCGGGACTGGGCTTCTGGCCGGGCATCGTGTTCGGCACCTTCATCACGCCGCTGGCACCGAACCCGGCATCGATCGTCACCCTGTTCATCCTGGCGTGGATGCTCATGCGGCGGATGCGGCTGGCACTGGGCATCATCATCGCCTTCGAGCTCCTCGGCCTGCTCGCCGCCAGCGGTGTCCTCGTCGCCGCCGCCAACGACCACCTCGGCATCGAGACCACGGCGATGCTCGTCGCGATCGTCAGTCTGCACATCCTCAGCCTCATCGCCTCACTGGCGATCATCGCCCTGGGCATCTGGCTGCTGCCGATGTTCCCCGCCCGCGTCGGCTTCACCGCCGGGCTGCGCGCGAGCATCGTCTTCATCATCGGCGGCCTCGTCACCCTTGCCTACGCCGTCATCGCCTCGGCGCTGACGATCCACGACGCCGAGTTCGGCTTCGACGCGGTGACCGCTGCACTGCTGCGGGCCTTCTCGGCGGGTGATCCCGACCAGTTCGATGTCAGGCATCTGCCGTTCTGGGTTCCGGTGACGATCTCGACGCTGACGGCGGTGACGATCTTCCTCACCGTCTACGTGCTGCTGCGGCCGACCCGCACTCCGGGCTCCTGGCATGCAGCGCAGGAGATCCGGCTGCGCACCCTCCTCGAGCGCTTCCCGGGTGAGGACTCGCTGGCGTACTTCGCCACCCGCCGCGACCGGGATGCGATCTTCTCCCCCGGTGACGACTCCGCGGTGACCTTCCGCCAGCAGGGCTCCCACAGCCTCGCCGGCGGTGACCCGCTGGGCAATCCGGCGCATTGGGGGCAGGCGATTGATGGCTGGATCGCCCACGCCCGCTCATTCGGGCAGGTCCCGGTGGCCTGTTCGGTCTCCGAAGCCGGCGCGCGGGCCTTCGCCGCCCGCGGCTTCTCGATCATCCCGATGGGCGATGAGGCGATCATCCGCCCGCAGCAGTTCGATCTGCGCCTCTCCGGCCTGGCTGAGGTCGCCCGCGCCGCCAAGCGCGTCGCCCGGGCCGGTGTGTCGATCCAGGTGAGGCGGCTCTCCGAGCTGCCCACCGCGGAGCTGCAGGAGTGGGGCCGGTGCGCTGAGAGGTGGCGTGGCGGGGAGGCCGACCGCGGGTTCACGATGGCACTGAATCGCTGGGGCGATCCCGCTGACGCTGACACCGTCATCGTCACCGCCGCCGGCGCCGAGGGGCCGGTCGGGCTGCTGAGCTTCGTTCCCGTCGGCTCTGGGCTGAGTCTCGATGTCATGCGCCATGACCGCCGGCTGGCCCCCAACGGCATCACCGAGGCGATGGTCGCAGCACTCGTCGGCTGGGCCGAAGAGCACGGCATCGACGAGGTGTCGCTCAACTTCGTGATGTTCCGCCGCTTGTTCTCCGAAGCCGAACGCGTCGGACGCAGGCCGAGCGTTGGCTTCCAGTCCCGGCTGCTCGGCTTCTTCGACCGCTACTTCCAGCTCGAATCGCTGTACCGCTCGAACAAGAAGTACCTGCCCGACTGGCGTCCGCGCTATCTGTGCGTACCGGTCTCCGGTGCCCTCGCCCCGGCCGCGCTGGCCTTCTCGATGGCGGAGGGCTTCCTGCCGGAGGTGTTCGGCCGGCCGGCAGCCGGTGGTGAGCTCAACGACTCCGAGCTGCAGGAGCTCAGCGCAGCGCTGAGTGCGGTGCGGGCTGAGCGGATGCCGCAGCAGGCCCGCCGTGCACCGGTGACGCAGCACCGCATCGACCACGCCGAACAGCTGCAGGCGGCCGGCCTGCCGCCGTATCCGATCGGGCTGCGGGCACAGCGGTCGCTGGCCGAGATCGGCGGGATCGATGCGTGGCCCGACGAGGTGCCGGTCAGCGGCCGGATCCGGCATCTGCGCCGGCACGGCGGTGTCGTCTTCGCCGACCTCATCGACCGTGACGCGAACGTGCAGGTGGTGCTCGAGCGCGACAGCCTCGACGGTGACTTCGCGGCACTCACCGATGCTCTCGACACCGGTGACATCGTCGTGGTCACCGGCCGGCGGGGGCGCTCACGCACCGGCACCCCGTCGGTCCTCGCCACCGGGCTGACGCCGGCGGCCAAGGCGCTTGTGCCGATCCCGTTCGGGGGCATCGGCAATGCGGAGTTCCGGGCCCGGCACCGATCTCTCGATCTGCTCGTCAACCCGGCAGCGCTGCGCCTGCTCGAAACGCGGTCGCAGGTGATGGCGACCACCCGCCGGGTGCTGACCGAGCGCGGCTTCGCCGAGGTCGAGACCCCGGTACTCAACACGGTCCACGGCGGGGCGACCGCCCGGCCGTTCCACACCTACATCAACGCCTATTCGACGCCGCTGACGCTGCGCATCGCCCCGGAGCTCTACCTCAAGCGGCTGCTCGTGGCCGGTTCGGGCCCGATCTTCGAACTGTCGCGCAACTTCCGCAACGAAGGCGCCGATGCCACGCACAACCCGGAGTTCACCTCCCTGGAGGCGTATCTGCCGTTCTCCGACTATGTCGATATGGCGCGGCTGACGCAGCAACTCATCCAGACTGTGGCCACGACGATCCACGGCAGCCCTCAGCTGCCGCTGCTCACCGGCGACCTCGACGACTCCGGAGCACCGGCCCGGGAGCTGACCGACATCTCCGGGGACTGGCCGCTGGTGCCGGTGTGCGAAGCGCTCTCCCAGCGGCTGGCCGCACCGATCTCACTGGACACGGACATGGAGATCCTCATGGAGCTCGCCCGCGATCACGGCATCGCCCTGACGCAGACGATGGGGCCCGGTGCGATCATCGAGGAGCTCTATGGCGAGCTCGTCGAGGCGGAGACCGTCACGCCGACCTTCTACTGCGATTTCCCCGCCGAGACCTCGCCGCTGACCGGCCCGCACCGGTCGAAACCGGGACTGGTCGAGCGCTGGGATCTCGTCATCAACGGCATGGAGGTCGGCACCGCCTACTCCGAGCTGGCCGATCCGATCGAGCAGCGGCGCCGGCTGACCGAGCAGTCGTGGAAGGCCGCCCACGGCGACGCCGAGGCGATGGAGGTCGATGAGGACTTCCTCGCCGCGCTCGAGGCGGGGATGCCGCCGGCAGGCGGGCTCGGAATCGGCATGGATCGGCTCGTCATGCTCATGACGAACACCACGATCCGAGAGGTGCTGACTTTCCCGTTCGTGCGTCCCCGCCGCTGAGCCCGGCGCTGCAGCCCCGAGGAGCCCGGCGGTTCAGCCCCCACTGCGCCCGGCGGTTCAGAGGACGAAGACGCCGAGCAGTCCGGCGGCGATGACAACGGCCCAGGCCGGAGCCTTCCACGCGCTCAGCGCGACGAAGGCGGCAGCTCCGATGACGAGTGTCAGCGCAGAGGTGATGCCGGTGGTGAAGACCGGCTGGTACAGCGCGGCAGCGAGGATCCCGACCACGCCGGCGTTGACGCCGCTCAGCGCCCGGCGAGCCAGCCGGTGCGCGGCAAGCCTCTGCCACAGCGGCAGGGTGCCGATGACGAGCAGCGCTGCCGGCAGGAATACCGCGCCCAGCGCGATCGCCGCGCCCACCGCTCCCGTAGCCGAGGTGGTGCTCACCGTGCCGAGGTAGGCGGCGAAGGTGAACAGCGGGCCGGGCACTGCCTGGGCGGCACCGTACCCGGCGAGGAAGGCGTCGTTCGAGACGATCCCGGTGGGCACGAGCTCGGCCTGCAGCAGCGGCAGCACGACGTGCCCGCCGCCGAACACGAGCGCGCCGGCACGGTAGAACACATCGGCCAGCTGCAGCGCATCGCTGCCGGTGAGCCGCGCGATGACTGGCAGCCCGATGAGCAGGACGGCGAAGAGGATGAGGCTGCCGGCGGCCGCCGGCATCGGCACACGCACCCGGAACAGGTGCCCCTGCCCGTCTGAGGCGTCTGCCGCCTCGGGCACGGCCGGACGCAGCCACACCAACCCGATGATGCCGGCGAGCACGATCGCAGCGACCTGCGCCCATGCGGTGGGCACCAGCAGGGCGATGGCCAGGGCGGCGACCGCGATGCTCGCCCGCGGTGCGTCGGGAGTCAGCGAGCGCGCCATGCCGAGCACCGCATGCGCGACGACGGCAACGGCTGCGACCTTGAGTCCGGTGAGCCAGCCGGCGTCGCCGAGGTCGCCGAGGGCATGGATGCCGAAGCCGAAGGCCGCCAGCGCAAGCGCCGAGGGCAGGGTGAACGCGACCCAGGCGGCGAGCATGCCGGCGAAGCGGGCGCGCTTGAGGCCCAGCGCCATACCGACCTGGCTGGAGGCCGGGCCCGGCAGGAACTGGCACAGCGCGACGAGATCGGCATAAGCGCGGTCGCTGAGCCAGCTGCGGCGCTCGACGAAGGCCTCACGGAAGTACCCGAGGTGGGCGACCGGACCGCCGAAGGAGGTGAGCCCCAGCCGCAGGAAGATCCAGAACACCTCGGCAACGGAGCCGCGGCTGGCGGGTGCAGCGGCAGGCGGGCGCTCAGGCGAGGAGGCGGAAGGCAGCATGCCTGCCATTCAACGACAGACAGGTGAACAGGAGGCGAACGACGGCTCCACCTCTCTGATCAGATGTGATATAGATTGAGCTGACCACGCGGGAGCCTCACAGTGAGGCTGAGACCGGACACGGCGTCCGGGACCGCTGAACCTGATTCGGTTAATACCGACGTAGGAAGTGAGGGACATCGTTGTCTGCATTCCCCCCTGAGAACACGCACGCCTCCGAGACCGCTGCTGACCAGCCGCGCTCCGAGCAGCACCACAAGCACCGCCTCGGGTGGGTTGAGGATGCTGCGCACGGCATCCGCGTGCCCGTCACTGAGATCCACCTCGACGACTCGCCCGGCCAACGGGCCAATCCCCCGGTCCAGGTCTACCGGACGATGGGACCCGGCAGCGTGCCCGAGGAGGGACTGGCACCGTGGCGTGCGGAGTGGATCGCCGCCCGTGGGGACTCCGAAGAGCACACGGGCCGCGGCAGGAAGCTCGCCGATGACGGCCGGGCGGCAGTCCGCCGCGGCCGGCCCTCCCAGCAGTGGCAGGGCCGGGTGCCCACACCTCGGCGGGCCAAGCCCGGCAAGCGGGTGACGCAGATGCACTACGCACGCACCGGTGTCATCACCCCCGAGATGCGCTTCGTCGCACTGCGCGAACAATGCGACGTCGAACTCGTCAGAAGCGAAGTCGCCGCCGGCCGGGCGATCATCCCGGCCAACATCAACCACCCGGAGTCCGAGCCCATGATCATCGGGCGGAAGTTCCTCGTCAAGATCAACGCCAACATCGGCAACTCCGCTGTCACCAGCTCGATCAGCGAGGAGGTCGCCAAGCTCAACTGGGCGGCCAAGTGGGGCGCCGATACGCTCATGGATCTTTCGACGGGCAACGACATCCACACCACCCGCGAATGGATCCTGCGCAACTCCCCCATCCCGATCGGCACCGTGCCGATCTACCAAGCTCTGGAGAAGGTCGATGGTGAGGCGGAGAAGCTGACGTGGGAGATCTACCGCGACACCGTCATCGAACAGTGCGAACAGGGCGTCGACTACATGACCGTCCATGCCGGTGTGCTGCTGCGCTACGTGCCGCTGACCGCCGAACGGGTCACCGGGATCGTCTCGCGCGGCGGATCGATCATGGCCGGATGGTGCCTGGCGCATCACGAGGAGAACTTCCTCTACACCCACTTCGATGAGCTGTGCGAGATCTTCGCCCAGTACGACGTCGCCTTCTCCTTAGGCGATGGCCTGCGCCCGGGTTCGATCGCCGATGCCAACGATGCCGCGCAGTTCGCTGAGCTCGACACGCTGGCTGAGCTGACCCAGCGGGCGTGGGAGCACGACGTGCAGGTCATGGTCGAAGGACCTGGCCACATTCCGCTGCACAGGATCCGTGAGAACGTCGAGCGTCAGCAGGAGCTGTGCCACGGTGCGCCCTTCTACACCCTCGGCCCGCTCGTGACCGACATCGCGCCTGGTTATGATCACATCACCTCGGCGATCGGGGCGACGGAGATCGCCCGCTACGGCACCGCGATGCTGTGCTATGTCACCCCGAAGGAACATCTGGGCCTGCCGAACCGCGATGACGTCAAAACCGGTGTCATCACCTACAAGATCGCCGCCCACGCCGCCGACCTGGCCAAGGGCCACCCTGGTGCGCATGAGCGCGATGACGCCCTGTCGAAGGCCCGCTTCGAGTTCCGGTGGCGTGACCAGTTCGCCCTCGGTCTCGATCCGGAGACCGCTGAGGCGTTCCACGACGAGACGCTGCCGGCTGAACCGGCCAAGACTGCCCATTTCTGTTCGATGTGCGGGCCGAAGTTCTGCTCGATGCGCATCTCCCAGGACATCCGCGACACCTATGGAAGCGCCGAGGCGCAGGCAGCAATCGCCGGCATGCAGGCCAAGGCTCAGGAGTTCCTTGCCCGCGGCGGGCAGGTCTACCTGCCCGAACCGACCTTCGGACCGCCTGCTGCCGACACCGCGCCCGAGGCGGTGGAGACGAGGATCAGCTGACCGGCTGGCGCAGGATGGTCCGGCGGTGCTGCGGTGCCGTGCGCCGGAAGTCCGATAGGTAGATCTCGTGGTGCCGGCCGCCGGGTTTTCATCCCGGCGGCCGGTATCACCGACTCATGCAGTTCGGCCAGCACGCCGGCATTGTCATCGAAGCTGCCGATGTGCAGGGTCTGAAAGCATGTGCCCTCCGCAAGCTCGCCTTCGCGCAAGCTGCCGATGAGCGGGAGTGCCCGGCCCTTCTTCTCTGCTTTCCGGCGTGCCGCAGTGATTGCAACATCGATATCGTCTGCGGTGAGCCAGCCGGGGACCATGAGCATGAGCGTCCACTGCCACTGCGTCTTGTCCCGGGCGGTGGTGAAGGCTGTCATGTCCTCAGCCCACCAGAGACTCTCCAGCGGTGGGACGACATAGTCGCGGCCATACGTGTCCTTCGAATGGAACTTCAGTGTGTAGGCCACCGGGTAGAGGGTCTCGATCGCGGCGGTGAACGCCGGTGCCGTGCTCGGGTCTCCGGCACCGTCGACCATGAGATAGGTCGTCGCCGGCACGTCGAGCCGGTCGAATCGGCCGGAGCGTGCACGGTAGCGCTCCATCGTCTTCTTGAAGTCGACCTTGGCGCTCACAGCGGCCTCCCCCGTCTGCCCGTCACTGCCGCGGTTCGGTGAGCGTGAGCCGGCCGCGCACATCGCGTCGCCAGCGGTTTTCGCGCGAATCGGTGAACTCGATCCCGACGACAGCGTACTTGCGCGCGTCGGCCAGCGGAATCGTGCTCTCGAATGACCGCTCCCCCTGCAGGAACACCCATGAGCGCTGCTGGTCGAGCTCCTCGAGCTCATCGGCTGCGCTCGAGGCTATCCGCCAGCGTGCGTTCTCTCGCAGCACCTTGATCCACTGCCCCGGCGGCAATGTCCGCACGTCCGCACGCACGGCCCTGACCGTGGAGTTCTCCGGATTGCCGAACTCTACGCGGACGTCGTAGACAGGAGCGTCGGAGGAGTTCGCGATCATCACGCCGATGCTGGATGGTTCGCTGTCCTTGTCATCACGATGCTTCCGATCCCTCTCCATGACCCGCTCCTTCTCCTTGGGGATCCAGCGCACCCCCACCACCCAGGCGGCGATGCATCGTGCCTGACGTTCGCGCTCGCGGCCGAAGGCCTTGGCGTCGCGTTCCTGCTCTAGCTGCAGCATCCTCTTCGCCGCGAGCCATGCCGTGGCCGCGAAGATGAGCGCACCGATGGCCGTGATTGCTGAGATCCATTCGGGATAGGTACCCCACATGCGTCTGCATCCGTTCGCGTCGGTGCCGGCCGCGCCTGGCAGGTCATGGGCCGGCGGTGGACAGGTCCCCTTGTCATCATAAGCTCAGGCCCCCGAGGCGCATGCGCGCATGAAGCTATGACAATGTCCGTCGGCCGCTGTCACGATGACCGGCATGACTTTCCACGCATCACGAATCCCGTCCATCCTCACCGCGTCGACTGCGGCACTGTCGCTGGCTGTGCTCGCCGGCTGCGGCAGCACCGACTCGGATGCTGCGGGCCAGTCGCCGGAGCCCACCGACCGGGAGACCACCGAAGCCGCCGGCCCGGCCGAGCGCGTCGCGCTCACCTATGACGGCGGCGTCATGGTCCTCGACAGCGAATCCCATGAGGTCCTCGACACTTTCGAGGCGGAGGGCTTCACCCGCCTCAACGGTGCAGGTGACAACCGGCACCTGTTCCTCACCGAAGGCGATGCGTTCCGTCTGCTCGATATGGGCACGTGGTCGGAGCCGCACGGGGATCACTCACATTCGTACACCACCGATCCGATGCTGACTGAGCAGCGCATCGACGGCAGCCACCCGGGCCACCTCGTCAACCATGACGGCATGTCCGTCGCATTCTTCGACGGCACCGGCGAGATCCACTCCTTCGATCCTGCCGAGCTCTCTGCTGATGCGCCGATCAAGACGGAGCAAACCCAGGCTGAGGAGGCACATCACGGTGTCGCGGTGATGCGCGCTGACGGCTCGATGGTTCACACCGTCGGCAATGAGGAGACGCGGTCCGGTGTCGTCATCCGCGACGCCGAGGGTGAGGAGATCGCTGAGAACAGCGACTGCCCGGGCGTGCACGGCGAGGCCGCTGCCAAGGACGGCGTCATCACTGTCGGCTGTGAGAACGGTCTGCTCATCATCAAGGGCAATGAGATCACCAAGGTCGATTCCCCTGACGAGTTCGGCCGGATCGGCAACCAGAAGGGCCATGAGGACTCCCCTGTGGTGCTCGGGGACTACAAGAGCGATCCCGATGCGGAGATGGAGCGTCCGCAGCGGGTGACGCTGACCGATACGACGAATGGCGAGCTCCAGCTCGTGGATCTGCCGGCGTCCTATGCGTACACCTCGATTGCGCGGGGTGCTGATGGTGAGGCTCTCGTCCACGGCACCGATGGAACGCTGCGCGTCATCGACCCGGAGTCCGGGAAGATCGACAAGGAGATCCCGGTGACCGATGAATGGGAGGAACCGGAGGACTGGCAGCAGCCGAGCCCGACCGTGCATGTCTCCGGTGAGCATGTCTACATCACCGAGCCCGAGGCCAAGAAGCTCCACATCGTCGATCTTGCCGACGGCGACGTGACCGACAGCGTCGACCTGCCCGAGGTGCCGAATGAGATCGCTGCCGCCTCCGGTGAGGTACCCGAAGGCGCCGAGGAACACGGCGACGACCACGGTCACGATCACGGTGACCATGAACATGAGCACGACCACGATCACGAGCATGAGCACAACCATGACCATAACCATGACCATGATGATCACGAGCACTGAGCTGTGAACACAACGCCGGGGTGGATGCAGATCGCGTCCACCCCGGCGTCTTCTGTCTCCCGGCTGCAGGTCTCACTCCTCGGCGGCGCACCTCGACTGCCGATGCTGGTGAGAACCGTCGCAGTGGACGTCTCAGCGCGTGGGTACGGCAGCGAGCAGCGCCCGGACTGCGGCGGTGAGGATCTGTTCGGGGTCGACGGTGTGGCCGGCGTGCAGCTGTGCATAGACCGGGGCGATGGTGGGATCGACCGGCGCTGCCTGCTCCCCTGCCGCCATCGCCGACGTCAGTGCTGAGCCGATGACGAGGTTCGACAGCGCATAGGCACAGCCGAGAGGATCGGCCATACCCGCATCGCGCAGTAGCACACACATCCGCTCCGACAGCGCCAGATAGTGCGGCCCGCGCGGTGTGCGCAGCGCGATCACTTGACCGGCCCACCGATGGCGGCGCAGATGGCGGAAGTACGCCAGCATCAGCTCATCGATCGCAGCCTCGGCCACCGCCTGCTGCATGCTGTCGTCGTCAGCGAGAGCGGCATCAAGGGCGAGGTCGTGCAGATCATCGACACCGCGCACACGTGAGTACAGGCTCGCCGCGGCGACACCGAGCCGCTCGGCAGCCGCACGCATCGTCAGGGCAGGGAAGCCGCCCTCATCCAGCAGCTCAGCAGCTGTGCGCGCCAGCGCCTCCACGTCGATCGCGCGACGGCGCTGCACGGGCCGCGGCTCATCCCAGTAGCTCACGCAATCAGCTTAACCGATGCGTGTTAGTTTAGGGCTGATGTCCTCACCGCCCGAAGGAGCGCCGCGATGACCGAGACTCCCCCGCCTCCGGAGCGCCCACCCCTGCAGCTGCCGGTGCTCACACCTCGGCTGCGGCTGCGCGCCCACCGCCGCGATGATGCCGAGGCGCTGCTGGGCATCTACTCCCAGCCCACTGTCGCCCGCTACCTGCTCGACGAGGCCTGGACCCCGGAGATGGCCGATGCGAAGACGACCGAACGGCTGGCCTGCACCGGCCTGGAGACCTCGGCGGCGAGCCTGGCGCTCATCATCGAACGCGACACTGCGGTGATCGGCGACGTCATTCTGTGGCGGACCGGCGAGACCGGGGCGACGGCGGAGATCGGCTGGGTTCTCGATCCCGCGCACGGCGGCCGGGGCTACGCCAGCGAGGCGGTCGCCGCAGTGCTCACGGTGGCGTTCAATCACTACCGCCTGCACCGGGTGAGCGCGCAGATGGACGCCCGCAACACCGCCTCGGCCAGGCTGGCGCGGCGGGTCGGCATGGCCGCTGAGGCGCACCTGCGCCAGGACTGGTGGTCGAAAGGCGAATGGACCGACACCCTCATCTTCGGGATGCTCGCAGACGATAGGCTGGCCGGAACCTCCTCGCTCAACCCAGGGACCTGACATGGCCGAGCTCATCATCACCCGCACTGTCGCCGAGCTGCGCTCGGAGATGGCCGAACTCATCCGCGACCGCGACGCCACCTCCGTCGGGCTCATCCCCACGATGGGCGCGCTGCACGGCGGGCATTCCGCCCTCATGCAGGCCGCCCGGGCCGCGCACGAGGTGGTGGTCGCCTCGCTGTTCATCAACCCGCTGCAATTCGAGTCGCCGCTCGACCTCGAACGGTATCCGCGCGACCTGGCCGGAGACTGCCAGACGATGCAGGACGCCGGTGTCGATATCGTCTTCGCCCCGGAGGTCGAGGAGATGTACCCCGGCTATCCCGACGCGCCGATCATCCGGGTGTCCTCCGGCCGGATGGGCACCACCTTGGAGGGTGCCTCGCGGCCGAGCCACTTCGACGGGGTGGCCACCGTGGTGGCGAAGCTGTTCAACATCTTCGATCCGCCGGGACCGGCCCGTCTGCACGCGTACTTCGGTGAGAAGGACGCCCAGCAGGTGATGATCGTCAAGCGGATGGTCGCCGACATGAATTTCCCGGTCACCATCGAGCCGGTGCCCACGCAGCGCACGCCTGCCGGGCTGGCGATGTCGAGCAGAAACCTGCTGCTGAGCGACGAGCAGGAGGAAGCGGCGCTGGCGCTGTCGAATGCGCTCTTCGCGCTGCGGGAACGCGCCCGCGCCGGCCGCGACTGGGATCTCGAAGGGCTGAGACGGCAGGTGCACAGCACCCCGGATGTCACGCTCGACTACCTGGAGGTCGTCGACCCGGCGACGCTGGAGCCGACGACCGAGCTGCCGGCACTCGCGCTCATCGCCGCCTACGTCGGCAGTGTTCGGCTGATCGACAATCTGCACATCGACCCCGGCGCGCCGACCTCGGGCACCTCTCAGCGCACTAGGCCGCTGCGGTAGGCCCACACGACCAGCTGCACCCGATCGCGCACCCCGAGCCGCGGGGATATCCGGGCGAGATGGGACTTCACCGTTGAGACCTCGATGTGCAGCTGGGCGGCGATCTCCGCGTTCGACAGCCCTTCGGCCAGCGCGGTGACGATCTCGCGCTCCCGCTCTGAGAGCACCTCGGGCCCGGGGAGCTGTGTCCGGCCGTCGCCGCTGCCGCCGCTTGCCGGATGCGGTCGGCGCCGGGCGAATTCGGCGGCGATGCGCCGCGTCACCTCAGGGCCGACGAGCCCCTCGCCGCGGGCGGCGGCGCGGATCGCTTCGATGAGGTCATCTGCGTCGGCGTTCTTAAGCAGGAAGCCGACCGCACCGGCGTCGAGGGCTCCGAAGACGTAGTCGTCCAGATCGAAGGTCGTGACGATGACGACCGCGGTGTCGGTGTCCTGCAGTTGCGCGGTGGCTGTCAGCCCGTCACCGTCAGGCATCCGCACGTCCATGAGCACCACGTCAGGGGCCAGCGTCCGCACCAGCTCCACCGCCTCGGGACCGGAACCGGCCTGCCCGACGACCTCGATGTCCCCGGCGGACTCTGCGATGACGGAGAATCCGGTGCGGATGACAGGCTGATCATCGGCGATGACGACGCGGATCATGCCTGCTCCTTCCGGGTCAGCGGCAGACGGGCGCGCACGGTGAAGCCGTTGCCGCTCGGCTGGGCGCTCAGCGCCCCACCGAGCAGTTCGGCGCGCTCGCGCATGCCGCGCAGGCCGGTGCCGGTGCCGTCGATGCCTGCCGTCTGCGCTGTGCCGGCAGTGCTGCGCACGAGGATCTCAAGCTGGCCGGCGGCGTCGGCGGTGACCGCCGCCGTCACCGTGGAGCCGGGCGCGTGGCGCTCGGCGTTCGTCAACGCCTCCTGCACGATGCGGAAGACGGCATGGGACGTGCTGCGCGGCAGCGACTCGTCGACAGCATCCAGGTGCACGTCTCCCACGGTCACGGCGCCGCGCTGCCTGACCTGATCGAACAGCTGTGTCAGGTGCTGCACTGATGCGACCGGGGCTCTCTCGCCATCACCACCGGGCGGTGCCGGTTCCCGCAGCACGGTGATGACGTCGTTGATGCTCTCCATCGCCTGATCAGCGTCGGACAGCAGCTGAGCGCGCAGCCGAGCTGCCATGGTCGCATCATCGACGCGCTCGAGCGCGCGAGCGCTGACGGCAACAGCGGTGAGATGGTGCGCGGCCACATCGTGCAGCTCTCGGGCCATGCGCCCGCGCTCGGTGAGGACCGCCTCAGCGACGGCCAGATCGCGGCTCTGCCGCGTCATCTCGACGAGCTCAGCCTGTGCCTGCACGCGCGCATCGTTCGTCCGCAGCCACCAGCCGGCGGCTGCCGGCACAGCGGAGTTGGCGACGAGGTTGAAGACGAGCAGCGGCAGCACAACCGCCGCCGAAGTCTCCACTCCGAGGCGCTCAGCGTCGGCCGGCCACACCCCGCGGGCGAGCTGCAGGACGATGTTGACCAGTACGAAGACAGCGACTGTCAGTGCTGAAGCGCGCGGCGTCACGCGCCGGCACAGACTGACCGTGATGGCGAAGAGGACAGGCACCACACCTGCCGGCGCCTCCCCGGCGAGTGCGAGGTAGAGCAGGTAGATGCCGGCAACGGCGGCGAAGGACCAGCCGATGCCGATCCGGAAGCGCAGCAGATAACCGCTGAGCGCTGCGACTGTCGCCGTGAGCAGCACGGCGATCGCGGCAGGGCGCGGGCCGGCCGCGCTGAACACGAGCGGTTCGACAGCGACGGTGATGAGCACCGTCGCTGCAGAGAGCACGGCTATGGCGGCATCGACGAGGAGATTCCGGTCCATTGCGCGCATGGCCCGATCCTAGCCAATCGCCGGTTCGCGCCGGCTGACAGTCAGGACCGCTGCTGCTGCGGCGACGAGCACCCAGCCGGCCAGCACGATGAGAGCCGCACCAGCGCCCAGCCCCTGGGCCTCGATCCCGAGGATCGCCTCGCTGTGCAGCGCGTCTGCCGGCAGGCCGAAGGGCAGCAGCTGTGCGACGGTGATGTCACCGGAGAACAGCGTGCTCAGCTGGCGCAGACCGGTCTCGAGCAGCCCGGCGGCGACGATGGCGATGATCGTCCACAGCTGCGACCGGATGAGGAAGCCGATGAGCGTGCCGAGCATGGCGACCAGACCGAGTCCTACGGCGCCGATCAGCCAGTTGGCGAGGAGCTCCGTCCAGCCCGGCAGGATGGCGTCGTGGAGCTGGCTGGCGGTCAGCAGCAGGCCGGCCGAGATCGTCACGAGAACGAGCGAGCCTGCGGTGACGGCCGCGCCGACGGCTGCCGTCTTGTGGGCCACGACTCGCCAGGGGCGGGACTCAGCGAGCATCGTCGGGATGATCGCACCGGTCCGGTACTCCCAGGTGGCTGCCACGGCGCCGATGATGAGTGCGCACCAGATCGGCACACCCAGGTCGCCTCCGCTGCTGGCGGTGATGTTGGCCAGCAGCCAGATGATGCCGGGGCTGTCGGGCTGCAGCGCTGCGCGTGCGGCGGGATCGAGGGAATCGGCGTTGGTCGCATTCGGGATGGTGTCATTCAGCCCGATGAGCGCGTCGAGCAGAGGGTCGATGAGCAGCATGACGATGCCGGCGAGCAGCACTGCGGCCGCCGCGGCGGCTGCCAGCACCGTGGTTGATCGGTTGTATCGGAGTTTGAGGAATTCGCTGAGCATGATCTGCCTTTCAGTGCGCTGCGGTCTGGCTCGTATGGGCGAAGAAGTGCGCTTCGAGGTCGTCGATCTCGCCGGCAGCCGGGGCCGAGGTGATGCGGCCGTTGTCGATGACGGCGAACCGGGTGGCGCTGCGGGTCATCTCGCTGAGGTTGTGACTGGTGACGAGCACCGTGCCGCCGAGTGCCGCGAAGTCGGTGATGAATTCCCGCAGCCAGCGGATTCCTGCCGGGTCGAGTCCGTTGCTCGGCTCGTCGAGGACGAGGGTGCGCGGACTGCCCAGCAGTGCACCGGCGAGACCGAGGCGCTGGCGCATGCCATAGGAGTAGCGGCCGATGCGCCTTCCTGCCGCCTCGGTCATCCCGACGATCGACAGGGTCTGGCTGATGGCGCTGTGGGCAGGCTCACCGCGCAGGCCCATGGCTGCGGCGCGTATGCGCAGGGCGTCGCGGCCGCGGTGGTGCGGGTTGAAGCCGGAGTTGTCGAGGGCGACGCCGATTCCGGATGCGTTGCCGTGCTGCCGGTAGGGGGCGCCGTTGATGTCGACGGTGCCGGAGGCGGGGCGGGCGAGTCCGAGCAGGCAGCGCAGGGTGGAGGACTTCCCGGAGCCGTTGGGGCCGATGAGGGCGAGTACGTCGCCGGGATCGGCGCGGAGGCTGACGTGGTCGAGGATCGTGCGCCCGGCGCGGCGGTAGACGAGGTCGCGGACGTCGATGGCTGGAGTCTTGTCGTCGGTGGCTGAGTTCTTCTGTGCTGTGTTCATGACTCCATGCTTGTTCAGGCATGCACACCGCCGCGTCTGGCTGAGGACGGAACTGTGATTGGTCCGCAAGGACTAAGCACGCAGGGCGGACGGCAGCAGTCTGTGCTGTCTGCCGTCCGCCCTGTCAGCGGTGCCGGGATCGGGTCTCAGATGACGACGTCGATCAGATCTCAGATGACCATGTCGTCGTTGCGCCGTGCGGCGCGGATGTCGGCGATGAAGCCTGTGACGATGAAGAGCAGCACGCCGGCGACGAGCACCGGCCACATGAGGGTGTACAGGGTCAGGATGGTGATGGACATCAGATGTCACTTCCTCTCATCAGGGGTGTTCGGAGTCGCCCGAGAGCCGGCGTGGTCAGCCGACTCGGCACTGTCGGCGCGGTCGGGTTCATCAGCGTGCCGCGCAGGGCCGTCGGCTGCATCGAGTGTGCGGAGTTCGGCATCGAAGTCGGTGTCCGCAGCGTCGTCATCGGTGGGGTCGAAGTCGCCGGTGATCTGCTGGATGACGTCGAAGTCGAAGTCCTGATCCGAGCGCACGGACATGCCCCAGCAGACGAGGAACGACACTGCGTAGGCGACAAGCGATGCGGAGAGCACCGTGTAGTCGCGGAGGAACCCGAAGCCGACGAAGCCGGTGGCGACCGTGGTGACGGCACCGACGATAAGCGCTGAGCGGAGACCAAAGAATCCGAAGGCCATGATGCCGAGCACGACGCCGACACCGATGATGGCCAGCGCCTCGACGATGAGCGCCCAGGCTCCGGTGACGGGGATGAGTTCGAAGCGCACCGGGATGAAGACTGCCAGCGCGGCAAGCACGGAGACCGTGAAGGCGCTGTTGGTGACCTTCTTCCAGTAGAACGACGCGATGACCGGGAAGACGAGGCAGCCCCAGAGCGCACCGACGAAGACGAGCAGGTCGAGGATGTTGAACCGGGCGGTGGCGAAATAGAGGGCGGCGCCGGTGGCGACGATCATCGTGACGCGGCCGATGAGCAGCATAGTGCGCGGATCGGCATTGCGGCGGCCGACGGACTGACCGTAGATATCGGTCATGACGATGGAGCTGAGCGCAGACAGATCCGAGTCGGCGGTGGAGGACAGCGAGCCGATGATCATGATGAAGGCGACGGCGACGAGGATGGCCGGCAGGTAGGTGGCAGCCATCTGCGGCAGCAGGTTGTTGACGTCGCCGTCCAGCGGCTGCACGCCGAGGTAGAGGGCCATGACACCGATCATGCCGATGCCGATGACCGAGGCGCCGTAGCCGATGGTGGCGGTGACGAAGGTCGGTTTGATGAGGTCCTGCCGTACCGCGAAGAGCCGCTGGGCGATCGTCTGGTTGCCGATGGCGTAGGCGAGGACGGCCGCGATGTAGGGAGCGCCCTGGTTCATGAAGGCATCCGAGGAGAAGAAGCTCTCCTGGGCGGCGGTGACGGTGCCGGCAGCCCGACCGGCTTCGAACATGTCCGGTCCGACTGCGGCGAAGAACACGATGGGGATGACGATGACGGTCGCGCCGAGCATCGCGCACACCTGAGCGAAGTCAGTCAGCACCGAAGCGCGGAAGCCCGACCACAGGGTGTAGAGGAGCACACCGGAAGCCACGATGAGGATGCCGCCGCCGAAGCTGATGGGGGAAAGCAGCGAGATGATCGCACCGCCGGCGATGAAGTTCGATGTCAGGGAGATGACCGAACCGAGCACATTCGAACCTGCGAGCATGAGCTGCGAGGACCGGCCGTGGCGGGCGTACATCACCTCAGCCAGGGTGTGTGCGCGGGGAGCGACAGCGCGGATGCGGCGCCCGAAGGGGTAGATGAACAGGATCATGAGCGCGCCCCACAGACCGTAGTGGATCGGGCCGGAGACACCGTAGGTGTAGCCTGCGGTGACCGAGGCGTACATCGACGAGGCCCAGATCCAGGTTGCCGTCATCGAGGCAGCGGAGATTCCGAAGCCGATCCGGTTGCCGGCGGTCATGTAGTCGTCGGCGTTCTCCTTCTTCTTCGAGATGGCCATCGACATCCACATGGTTCCGCCGTAGAACAGCAGGAGCAGAAGCACGATACCGGGGATGCCGAGCTGGACAAGGTGTGAAGTGTCAGAAGACGACGGCACAGATTCTCCGTTTCGATAGGGGCGAGAGGAGCGTCCGCGCCGGTGCCTTCCGAGCACATCAGACAGTGTCGGCGCAGAACAGTGCCGAAGTCAGATCCTGGCTTCGGCACATGTTCGATACAAGCACAACAAACGCTGAGATTCGAATCAGCACAGGCTGAGAAGCGGTTTTCGATTCCGCTCTTTCCCTTATGTGCGTAAGGCAGCAGGCGGTCGTCAAAAAAGTTTCATCCTCCCCTGTCAGACGCCGTGCCGGGCCGCTCATCCATGCATGGACGACGATGCTCGGACCGCGGCTTCGACGGCGGCTGCGCGAGCATCGTCCAGCGGCGATGTGCTCAGCGCAGCTGTGCAGCGTGAGCGCTGTACTCGGTCCAGCAGGTGCCGGTCCCCTCACGGGGATAGCTGCTGCCGGTGGGACGGAAGCCCATCCGCTCATAGGAGCGGATAGCGGCGGTGTTGCTGTCATCGACGTCGAGCAGCAGCCGCGGCCTGCCCATCCCTTCGGCGAGGTGCGCGGCCTCGCGCACGAGCGCAGCTGACACTCCCCTGCCCCGGGCGGCGGGGCGCACCCAGATCTTGGTGAGGATCGCCTCGTCAGCGGCCAGCGGCATATCCTCGGTGTAGCCCGTCAGCAGCAGCACGAGGCATCCGAGCGGCTCGTCGGTTTCGGCAGAGGACGCGTGCAGCACGATCCGGTCGTCACTCAGCTGGGCCCGCCAGTCGTCCGGGGTCAGCTGCAGGGCGTCCGCATAGGTCCCCCAGAAGGCCTCGGGGGAGTCCAGGAGCATTTCGAGCCGGAGCGCGCGGTGGGCTGACCAGTCAGCGGAGTCAAGACGCACGATCGTGAATGCTGCCGCGGGATCGTGTCCGCGCTGACCGGTTCGCGCCATTGCCTCTTCCTCATTCGACCGCCGTCTGTCGGACTCAGACTACTGCAGCAGACAGGCGGAGCAACGCGATGTCGTCGGTGACCGTGGGCTGCAGCGCGGCCGCGGCACGGGCGGCCGTGGAAACGAAAATCTCGGGCACTGCACGCAGTGTCCGAGATTTCAGAAAGTGGAGGTAAGGGGATTCGAACCCCTGACCTTCTCCATGCCATGGAGACGCGCTACCAACTGCGCCATACCCCCGTGTGGGTAGGTGTTCTCCCGAACGCCTGTATCGATGTTACTCATCCGCGCCGGAATTGCAAAATCAGCCCGGTGTGAGCTGCGCAACGCTGCGCCTCAGCGCCGCACCGCCCCACCTGAGCCCAGGACGTGCGCCGATCACCGGCCGCTAGACTCTCACTCAATGGACTTCGTGACCGGCTCCCGCAGCGATCTCTCCGTGCCCTTCCGGGACGGCGCACATCCGACGGCGCTATGGCACTACCCGGCGCGCAGCGGGTCCGCCCGCGCAGACCGCCGGCCGGTGTTGCTCATCCACGGCTTCCGCGGCGACCACCACGGTCTGTCGTTCATCGCCCATCACCTGCGCACCCGCGACGCCTACATCCCGGATCTGCCCGGCTTCGGCCAGACCCCGCCGCTGCCAGGCGGACTGACCTTGGCTGGCTATCTCGATCTCCTCGACGGACTCGTCACCGCGGTGACCTCTGCTGCGGGTGCTCCCCCGCTGGTCATCGGCCATTCCTTCGGTTCGATCCTGACAGCCAACTGGGCCGCCCGCACGATGAGCCGCACCGATCGCGCCCAGACGCCCACCGCCTCGGCGGCGGCACCGCTCATCCTGCTCAACCCGATCGTCTCCCCCGCTTTGGAGGGCACGAACAGGATCTTGACGCGCGCCGCGCAGGCCTACTACTGGGCCGGGCAGCGGCTGCCCGAGCGCGCCGGCACCGGGCTGCTGAGCAGCCGCATCATCGTCCGGCTCATGAGCGAGGTCATGGCCGCAAGCCGCGATCCGGGGCTGCGGGCGTTCATCCACGATCAGCATCGCCGGCACTTCTCGACGTTCTCCGACCGCCGTTCGCTCGCTGAGGCCTTCGACGTGTCGATCCGGCACACCGTCGCCGAGGCGGCAGCCGCCCTGACGATGCCTGTCACCATCGTCGCCGGGCGGGACGATGAGATCGCCCCGCTTCCCGCAACCGAGGCCTTCGGCGGCGCACTGTCGGATGCGCGCCTCGTCGTGTTCGATGGGGTCGGGCACCTGACGCACTATGAGCGCCCGGAGCAGATCGCTGCGCTCATCGACGCCGCCGAAGACTGAGCCGCGGGCGGTCTGACCGCTCAGTCGAGGTCGGCGTCGTCTTCGGGATTGCGCGGTTCGGCCAGGCGGTTGGGGTGGGTTTTGCGCCACACCGGCGAACCGCCCATGAACGTCGCGCGCGAGAGCGTGTTCGAGGCGACCGAGGACACGAGCAGCAGCGCGACGAAGGCGACGAACGCCATGAACAGGCGCATGAGGCTGAATCCGTCCTCCCACAGGGTGTAGATGTAAGCGGCCGCCAGGATCATCGGCATGCCGAGGCCGGTGGCCGGTGAGAAGACGTTGATGCGCGACAGCGCGTCCTTGGCGCGGAACATCGCGATGCCAGTGAAGAGGACGATCAGGCTGCCGGTGATGCCGAGGACACCGACGAGCACAGTGGCGAGAGTATCGGACATCATCGGTGCCCCCTCGTCTGAATGCGGGCCAGTGCGACGGTCGCGAGGATGCCGAGCAGCGAGGACAGGAAGATGACATCGAGGATGATCGACAGGTCCACGAGCATCGCGATGCAGGTGAGGATGCCGATGGCCGAAAAGTACACGAGGTCGCCGATGATGGCCCGCGAGCCCATGTCGATCGCGGTGAGTGCGCGCACCAGACCGATGACGATGCTCGCAGACAGGATGAGGATGCAGATCCAGAGCACAGCGATCACCGCACATCACCTGACTTCCTGCCTTCGCGGATCTGGCCCGGCGCGCGGCCGCGGGTAACCTTCAGCAGCCGCGATTCCATATCTCGGAGCCCTTCGAGTGCTTCGTCCTCGGAGTCGGAGAACAGCGAGTGGACGAACAGGGTGGGCGGACGGTGGTCGTCACCGGCGCCCACGGCGACGACGAGCGTGCCGGGGGTGATGGTGATCGAGGAGGCCATGAGCGTGATCTCGACATCGGTCACGCAGCGCAACGGCAGTTCGACGATCATCGGATGACCGTAGGTGCCGGGTTTGAAGATGTGGGTGATGACGTCGATGCTGCCGCTGACGACCTCTTTGAGGATCCAAGCGGTGTAGCCGAGCGCGTTGATCGGATTAAACATGTCCGAGCACCGCCTCCAGATAGGGGGTGATGTTGAGCAGGCCCTCGGCTGCCCGGTCGGTGAGCGGGATGACGAGCTGCGCGCCGAAGAACAGGAACACCGATACGGCGATCATGATCGCCCCGGGCATGAGCAGTCCGAGCGGGACCCGCACCTCGGCGGTGAGCTCCGTCGCCGGTGCCCTGCCGGTCTGCTGTGAGTCCGGATGGTAGGTGGTCATGTCCGCGCCCCAGAAGGTGTTCGACCACATGCGCTGCAGCGCCAGCAGCGCGATGATCGAGCCGATGACGATCGTCGTGAGGATGATCCATGCGCCGGGCCTGCCGGAGTTCGCGGTGGCGAGCACGAGGCCGACCTTGCCCCACAGTCCCGAGGTGGGCGGCAGGCCGATGATGCTGAAGAGCCCGAGCACCATGAGCACGGTCGCGAGCTTCTCGCGCCGGGCCAGGCCGGAGAGCTTCTTGAAGGCGCCGGTGCCGTAGGTCTGTTCGACCGCACCGAGGACGAGCAGCAGCCCGGCCATCGTGATGATGTGGTGGACGAGGTAGTACATGCCGGCCGAGAGCGCCGCGGCGGTCATGAGCGCAACACCGATGAGGATGTGGCCGACGCCGTTGGACATCGTGAATGCCAGCACATTGCGTGCGCGGTGCTCGCCGAAGGCGGACACGGCCGAGAGCAGGATGGTGACGACGACGAGGGCGACGAGCACCCATGCCCAGGGGGCCGGCTGACCGTAGACGGCGGTGTAGACGCGGTAGACGGCGTAGAGGCCGACCTTGGTGTGCAGGGCGGAGAACAGCGCCATCATGCCCGCCGAGGTGTTCGGGTAGGAGCGGATGAGCCAGCCGTGCATCGGGGCGGCGCCGGCCTTGGCGAGGAAGGCGACGAGGACGAAGCCGATCGCCAGCGACAGCTGCGGGGAGACGTGCCCGAGCGCGGCGATCCCGGCGATGTTGACGGTGCCGGCGGCACCGTAGACGAAGCCGACGCCGATGACGAGGATCGTGGAGATGAGCAGGTTGACGATGACGAACATGCGTCCGACGCCGAGCCGTCGCCAGGTGCCGGTGACGGCGATGAGGGCGTAGGACGGCAGCACCATGACCTCGATGAAGACGAAGAGGTTGAACATATCGCCGGTGAGGAAGGCACCGTAGACGCCGGTGAGCATCATGAGCACGAGCGAGGGCACGAACCGGTACTGGTCCTCACCGGTGGTGATGAGGAACAGGCAGCAGACGAACGCCGCCAGCGAGGTCACCGTGAGCATGAGAGCGGTGAAGGTGTCGGAGACGAACGGGATCGCCAGGCCGTCTTCGTAGCCGCCGACGGAGTGGGCGATGACCGGCACGCTCTGGTGGTAGATGAGCAGGCCGATGCCGAAGCTGCCGATGATGACCGGCACAGCCAGCAGCACGGCGCCTTCGAAGGCGCGCGAGCGGATGATCGTGGTGATGGCCGCTCCGAACAGCGGGATCGCGATGATGAGCAGCAGCAGGGCGGGGGTCACGACTGGTGAGCCTCCCCTGTCTCCGGGGTGCGGAACTGGTCGTCATCGTGGCCGAGGACCGCCATCGCGAGCATGAAGATCGTCACCGCCAGGGTGATGACGATGGCCGTGAGCACGAAGGCCTGCGGCAGCGGATCGGCAGCCAGCGCCGCATCGGTGCGGTCAGCCAGCGGCTCACCGCGCCAGGCGGACACCCCGGAGGCCAGCAGTGCGAAGTTCGCTGCATGTGAGATGAGGGTGAGGCCGAAGACGGCGCGCACCATGGAGCGCTGCAGCAGCAGGTACACCCCGCCTGCGGTGAGAACGCCGACTGTGACTGCCAGGATCATTCTCCACGCTCCTTCATCTGGGTGCCTGAGCCGATGTGCCTCGATGATCTCGACAACCGGGTATGGTCGCTGTCTTCTCGGAAGTAGTCCTCGGCTGTGGGCGGCTCGCCTCGCATGTTCTCCATCGGTCCGGCCAGCTCGCCGTAGACCATCTCATCGGTGCGCTCACGGGTGCGCTCGTGGTCGACGACATCGCGGTGCATCTCGCCGAGGTAGAGGACGTCGTCACCGGCTGGGGTGAAGGCCGAGTCCGAGGTGCCGAGCAGGTTGAAGGACACGAGGATGAGTCCGACGACGGCGAGGTAGACGCCGACGTCGAAGACGAGGGAAGTCGTCATGTGCACGCCGAGCAGCTCGAACTGGATGGGTTCGAGGAAGGAACCGGCGAAGACGAGGCCGTAGATGCCGGTGAGGACGGCCACGCCGATGCCGCCGCCGATGAGGAACAGCGGTGCTCGCGGCGGGCCGATCGCCCGGTCGGACGAGGTCGACATGTACAGCAGGCCGACGATGGCCGAGCCGACGAGGGCTGCGATGAAGCCGCCGCCGGGCTCATTGTGCCCGCGCCAGAAGATGAGCGCCGAGGTGATCGCCAGGATCGGGCCGACGAAGCGGATCATCAGCTGCATGGCCACGACGTTCGGCCATGACAGGGTGACGGCACGGTGGGCCATCGAGCCGCGGGGGCGCAGCACGATCCACGGCCGGCGCGGCATCTCCGGGACCTCGGAGGCGGGCGGGTCGATGAACTTGTCGCGCACCGTCGACATGACTGCGACGATCGCGATGCCGGCCATGCCGAGCACGGTGAGCTCGCCGAGCGTATCGAGCGCACGGAACTCGACGAGGATGACGTTGACGATGTTGTTGCCGCCGGACACCTCGGGAGCTTCGTTGAGGTACCACATGGCGATCTCGGAGCGTTCGCGCCGCCCGCTCATCGCCCACGTCATCCCGCCCATCGCCAGGCCGGCGAGGACGGCCAGGGCGCCGCGGCGCATCTGTATGCGCTTGGGGTACTTCCAGAAGGTGCGCGGGAGCTTCTGCAGCACGAGCATGATGACGATGATCGTCATCGCTTCGACGAGCAGCTGGGTGAGGGTGACATCCGGTGCGCCGATCGCCATGATCTGCACGGTCGCCAGGATGCCGACGGCCGACAGCGCGACGGTGGCGGTCATCCGGGAGCGGGAGAAGCACACGGCGATGACGGAGAAGCTGATGAGCCCGAGCAGCACGAAGTCGATCGGCCGCGAGAGATTCGGCTGCGCTGCCGGCAGCCCGTCGCCGCGCATGACGACGGCGAGGCCGCCGAGCGAGACGACCGAGAGCATGCCGATGATCGCGGCGACGTGCGGAGCGGCGCGCTCTTCGCCGATGATGCGGGTGGCGCGGCCGCCGAGGCGTTCGAGTCCGGCGGTGATGCCGCTGATGACGGCTGCGCCGTCGAAGGGCAGGGTCGCGGCGGTGAAGAACCGCCAGGCGCGGTGCCGGCTGAGGATGATGATGACACCGGCGGTGATGATGAGCGCCGAGGCGATGAGTTCTGGGGTGATGCCGTGCCACAGCGCCAGGTGCGGTTCCGGTGCGGTGCCTGGCAGCGCGGCCGAGGCGGCGGGGACGACGAGCTTCTCCAGCACCGGCAGCATGAACGCCAGCGGCACCGATGCGAGGATCGGCACGGCGGCGAAGGTGAGCATGATCGGATCTTCGTGTCCGAGATCAGCCGGCTTCGCCTCGGGCCCGTCGACGAAGCTGCCGAAGACGATCTTGGCGCAGTAGGCGAAGGTGAGCACCGAGGCGGCGGCTCCGGCTATGAGCGCGAGCCAGCCCAGCGCTGCCGCGCCGGGGGTCTCGCGCAGGGCCATGAAGATCGTCTCCTTCGACGCGAAGCCCAGCAGCGGCGGGATGCCGGCCATCGAGGCGGTGCCGATGATCGTGACGATGAACGACAGCGGCGCGATGCGGCGCAGCTGCGGGATCTGGCCGAAGATGCGGGTGTGGCCGATGTGGTCGACGACGCCGACCATCATGAAGAGTCCGGACTTGAACAGCGCATGGGCGATGACGTGGAGGATCGCTGCAGCCAGCGCGAGCTCGCTGCCGACGCCGATCGCGGCGATGATGAGGCCGAGCTGGCTGACCGTCGAATAGGCCATGAGCTTCTTCAGGTCCGCCTGGTTGAGTGCGAACCAGCCGCCGAGCGCGGTGGTGATGAGGCCGGCGGTGATGAGCAGGCCGTTCCAGGCCGGTGTCGCGTGGAAGGCGGGGCTGAAGCGGATGACGAGGAAGATGCCGGCCTTGACGACCGCAGCCGCGTGCAGATACGCGCTCACCGGGGTGGCGGCGGCCATCGCATCGGGCAGCCAGGAGTGGAATGGGAACTGCGCGGACTTCGTCATCGCTGCGACGGCCACGAGCAGCGCCACGGCGGTGGTGGCGGCCGGGTTCTCGGCCCAGAAGCCGGCGGTGAGCGCCTCGGCGATGTTCGTGGTGCCGGTGACGGCGATGATGAGTCCGACGGCCACGAGCAGCAGCAGACCGCCGATGAAGGTCATGAGCATCGTGCGGAAGGCCGGTGCGTGGCCTGTCTCCCCGGAGCGGGCGATGAGCATGAAGGATGCCAGCGAGGTCAGCTCCCAGGCGATGAACAGCACGAGCAGATCGTTCGTCAGCACGAGCACGACCATCGCGAAGGTGAAGGAGACCATCAGCCAGTAGAAGCTGAGGTTGCGCCCGGGGTCGAGGTAGCGCGTGGAGTAGAACAGCACGGCTGCGCCGATGAGCAGCGCGATGTGGGTGAAGACGACGCCGATGCCGTCGATGCGGAAGGCCAGGTCGACGTTGAATGCCGGCAGCCACGGCAACGCCCACTGCGGTGTCTGTCCTGCCAGCACCTGGGTGGTGGCCGGCATGAACGCGGCTGCGGCTGCGATGTATCCGGCGCCGATCGGCCAGCCGGAGGCCCGTCCGCAGACCGTGGTGATGAGTGGCGTCAGTGCGACAAGTGCTGCCAGCAGCACGAGGGTGGCAAGTCCGGTCATGGATGTTCCGTCCGCCCGCTCGTGACAGCGACCTCGGACTTGAGGGCGGCACAAGCGCCGGCGGGCACGAGGGCGGGGGTCGCGTGGAACATGGTCAACATACTATAGACACTGAACGAACCTGGCCAAAACGCTGAGAGACAGCCCAGCGCCCCAGGTGGGCCCCACTGCCGGCAGCGGCGTCCTCTAGGCTGGACGGCGATGAGACTCTTCTTCGATGCCCGCTTCACCCGGATGACCCGCCATGATGGGATCTCCCGCTACGGTGCCGAACTGCTGCGCGCGCTCCTTGAACTCACCGCCGGGACCGAGGTCGAGGTCACTGCGATCAATCACGACGACCGGCAGCTTGCGCTGCTGCCCGAGGTCCCCACCGTCACGCTCAATTCCCCGCTCTCACCGGCGGAGGCGTGGATCGGCACGAAGCTCAACCGCCTCGGCGCCGATGTCGTCTTCTCCCCCATGCAGGTGATGGGTTCGTGGCCGCGCCGCTACCGTCTCATCCTCACGATCCACGACCTCATCTACTACTCGCATCCGCAGCCGCCCAAGGATCTGCCGGCGCCGGTGCGCGGCATCTGGCGGCTCTATCACCAGGCGCACTGGCCGCAGCGGCTGCTGCTCGACCGCGCCGATGCGGTGGCGGCGGTCTCCGAAACGACCGCGGGGCTGCTCGCCGAGCACGGCTTCACCCGCCGGCCGGTGACCGTCATCCGCAATGCGGCCACTGCCCCGGAGACGCTGCCCGAGCGCAGCTCAGGTCATGATGCGCGCACGCTCGTGTACATGGGTTCGTTCCTGCCGTACAAGAACGTCGAGACTCTCGTGCAGTCGCTGCACTGGCTGCCGGGGTGGACGCTGCACCTGGCGAGCCGGATCACCCCGCAGCTCGAGGCGCGGCTGCGCAGCATCACTCCCGACTGCGCCCGCGTCGTGTTCCACCGCGGGATCAGCGATGCGGACTATGAGCAGCTGCTCGATTCCGCGACTGCGCTCGTCATGCCCTCCTTCGAGGAGGGCTTCGGGCTGCCGGTCGTCGAGGCGATGAGCCGCGGAGTGCCGGTGGCGCTCTCAGACATCCCGGTGTTCCACGAGCTCGCCGCAGGCGTCGCGGAATTCTTCGACCCGCACGATCCCGAGGCGATGGCTGCAGCGATCCTGCAACTCTCGCATGCCGAGCGATGGCAGCAGGCCGCCGCGGCTGGCCGTGCGCAGGCACTGACGTTCAGCTGGGAACATTCCGCGCAAAAGCTGGTCGATCTTGCGCGCGAGCTGCACGCGCAGGGGCCGCTGCGGCGGCGCTGAGAAGGGGCGGCCGGTCCCGAGATGGGACTGCCGGCCCCGAGGTGAGGTTGCCGCTCCCGAGGTGACCGCAGGCTGGCGTGCCGATGCCTCAGGCGGGCGTATCGGTTGCGCTCATCCCCCAGTTGCGCAGCACCCAGGAGTCCCGGCGCGGGGTGAGCACACCGTAGGCGCAGTTGCCGAGCACGCCGAGGCTGCCGCTGGACTCACCCATCCCGAGCAGCTCCTCTGCCGCACCGCGCAGCACGGCGCCGTGGGCGACGATCGCGATGGCACCGTCGAAGTCGCCGATCTCGGCGACGAGGGCGCGGATCGCCTGCACAACCCGGTTGGCTGACTCGCTGCGGCTCTCGCCGCCGGGTGGACGCATGTCCTGCCCGCCGAGCCAGGCTGCCAGCAGCTCGGGCCAGATCTCTCTGATCTCGTCACGGGTCTTCGACTCCCATTCGCCGACGCTGAGCTCGCGCAGCAGCGGATTCTCCTGCACTTCGACGCCGAGCCTGCCGGCGATGGCGTCTGCGGTCTCACGCGCCCGGGACAGATCGGAGGAGACGACCATGCGGATGTCGTGGCCGGCGAGTTCAGCCGCCACCGCGGCGGCCTGCTCGCGGCCGAGGGCGTTGAGCGGAATATCGGCGTGCCCCTGGAAGCGGCCCTCACGGTTGAAGTCGGTTTCGCCGTGTCGGACGAAGTACAGTGCGTCCACCATCAGTGCTGCTCCCCTGCCTCGTCGATGTGGAGTTCGACGACCGGACAGTCCTTCCACAGGCGTTCGAGTGCATAGAACTGCCGGTCCTCGGCGGTGAAGACGTGGACGACGAGGTCGCCGAAGTCGATGAGCGACCAGCCCGAGGAGCCTTTGCCCTCACGCCGGGTCGGCTTGACGCTGTGGGTGCGGCGCAGCGCCTCTTCGACAGCGTCGATGACAGCACCGGCCTGCCGCTCATTGGACACGGAGGCGATGAGGAAGATGTCGGTGAGGTACAGCTGCTCGCTGACGTCGAGGGCGACGATGTCGGTGCCCAGCTTGTCGGCGGCAGCCTGGCCGGCGGTGCGGGCCAGAGTGATCGCGTGGTCGGTAGCCGTCACGCAGGTCCTTTCGTTGCGGAGCTTCCTCAGAAGATGAGTATGAGGGCGAAGACGATGAGCGCGAGCGCTGCGATGCCGGCGACACCGAGCACGATGAACGGCAGCTTCGACGGCTCACCGTCGTAGAGGATGTCGCCGTCTTCATGGGTGATCTGACGTGCGCTCATCGGCGGGGCCGGCGGGCTGGCGAGCTCATCGCCTTCCCCGGCGTCAGGGGCTTCCCAGGATTCGACGGCGTCGCCTTCGACCTCTTTTTCGAGCTCTTCGGCCGGGATCGCATCGATCGGGGTGGTCATCGGACCCGAGGCCGCCACCCGCAGCTCATGGTCGTCGAGCTCAGCCGGATCGCGCTGATCGGCGGCGTCGGCGGCCGTGGGAGCCTCAGACTCAGCGGACTTCTCAGCCTGGGGCTGCGCCTGCGCAGGCGCGCCCGTCGCAGGTGCCTGCGTGGCGGGCACAGCCGCGGGAGCTGCGGCCGTCGGGCTCTCGGCTGTGGCGTTCTCGGCTGCCGCGCCCGAGGCGGTGGCCGCCTCAGCTTCTTCGGCACGCCGGGCCTTGTCGATGGCCTCCTGGGTGCGGGTCAGCTGCATCGCGCCGGTGACGACGCGGATGCCTTCGGTGCGCGGCGGTCTGACGACCGGGGCGCGCCGCTGGCGGCGGGCCGTGAGGTCGTGTCCGCTGTCGGGGGTCGCAGCTCCTGTGGCCGGGCAGGCGTTGTCCGGCACGGGCGTCGCCGCTGCTGACTGCTCGGGGGCGGCGGCCTGCTGGGCAGACGGCGCTGCGGCAGGCTGGGCGGAACTCACCGGTGCGCCGGACTGGGCCGCCGAGGGCGACGGCGCCGGGGCATCCGGACGGTCGACAGCTGCTATCCGCTGGGTGCCGACGTCCTCCGGACGCATCTGATCTGCAGACGCACCGCTGGCGGGTGCGCCAGCGCCCTGCGAGCCCGTGGTCTGCGGGTAGCTGGACTCAGAATCGTCGACGAGGTCACCGGCGAGGTTCGTCAATGAGGCCTGGCGGGCAGGCGCGGCCGGATAGCGCGGCTCCTCCGGGGTGCCTGTGTCCGCGACGGAGGGTGCCGGCGGGCGCGGTGTCATGGGAGCGGTCTGCTCGGCTGCCGGAGCGTCCTGTGCCGTCGGAACGTCATGGGCGGTCGGGACGTCCTGCGCGGTCGGGCCGCTCGCTGCGACAGCTGCGCGGCCCTGCTGCTCGGCTGACGGCTGCCCCACTTCCGGCTGCCCGGCTGACCGCTGCGCGGCTTCGCCTTCGGGTGCATCGACCGGTGTCGGCAGCAGGCCGTGCTCACGCATATAGCGGCGGCGCTCAGCGCGCGTGGCGAACGTCGGCATCTCAGCTGCGGCATCGGCGGCGTCACCACCGGCCGCCGGAGCATGCTCGGGCTTCGGCGACGACGAAACCGGCTGAGCCGGTGATGGCGTCGACTGCACCTGCTGCGCAGGCTCCGGTGCCTGCTGCACAACAGGAGCCTGCTCGGCTGCCGGCGCGGGAGCCGAGGGATCATCGCTGCGGCGCCGGGAAGCCGCCGCCTGCGGCTGCGCTTCCTCGATCGGGCGGTCCGCTGCCAAGGGACCGCGCTCATGGCGCACGGGCACCACCTCGGCGTCGGAGAAGGACGGGGCAGGTGAGGAGTCTGCAGGCTGCGATCCGATCCGCCCGCCGGCCTGGCGAGCTTCGAAGGCCTCCTCGGCAGCGCGCCGCTCAGCTTCCCGGCGCGCTCTGCGGGACATGAACTCCTCAGCCATCGTCACTCCTGTACAACTCGTGCTTTGCGATGTACTGCACGACACCATCGGGCACCAGGTACCAGACCGGCAGACCCTTCTCCACGCGCGCACGGCAGTCGGTGGAGGAGATCGCCAGCGCCGGGATCTGCAGCTGGCTCAGCTCATCGGTCGGTAGCCCCTCACCGGTGAGGTCGTGCCCGGGCCGGGTGACGCCCACAAAATGCGCCAGCGAGAACAGCTCGTCGACGTCCTTCCACGTCAGGATCTGTTCGACAGCATCGGCGCCGGTGATGAAGTACAGCTCGGTGTTGTCACCATACACCTGGGCCAGATCGCGCAGCGTGTCGATGGTGTAGGTCGCCCCGGGCCGATCGATGTCGACCCGGGAGACCGTGAACCGCGGATTCGAGGCGGTCGCGATGACCGTCATGAGATAGCGGTGCTCAGCAGCAGTGACGTTCTGCTTCTGATAGGGGATGCCGGTGGGCACGAAGACGACCTCGTCCAGATCGAACATGGCCGCCACTTCGCTGGCGGCAACCAGGTGACCATTGTGAATGGGATCGAAGGTGCCGCCCATGACACCGACTCTGCGCGGACCTGATGACATATCAGTGGCGGTGCGAAATGCCCTTCCACGACATCGTGACGAACATGAGGAACATCAGGATGCCGAAGGCGATGAGACCGAAGTAGATCGGGTCCATCGGCAGTTCGATCACTTGATGATGCTCGGTTGCCTGGGCGAGCAGAATGGCGGTCTTCACTCAGTTTCTCCTTGTGTCAGGTGGTGCCGGCGTCCGCGCGAACGCGGCGACTGTCACCAGTTTCTCATGAAATCCAGGTCAGCGCGGCACCGGGGGCGGCGTGGCTGACCGGCAGCTCAGGTGCGCAGCTGTCCGCTGCCGCGCATGATCCACTTGCTCGTCGTCAGATGGGTCAGGCCCATCGGCCCGCGGGCATGCAGCTTCTGGGTTGAGATTCCGACCTCTGCGCCGAGGCCGAACTGTCCTCCGTCGGTGAAGCGGGTGGAGACGTTGACGCCGACTGCGGCTGCGTCGACAGCGCTGACGAAGGCCTCGGCGTTCGACAGGTCGTTGGTGATGATGACCTCGGTGCGCCCGGAGCTGTAGGCGCGGATGTGCTCGATGGCGTCATCGAGGCTGGCGACGAGCTTGATGGCGATCTCCAGGCCCAGGTACTCCTTGGCCCAGTCGCGGCGGGACACGCGCCGGATCCTGACATTGTCCGGAGCATGCTCGCCGACATCGGGGCCGGCGTGGATCGTCACGCCGCGGGCGTCGAGGTCGCCGAGCACCTTCGGCAGCACCCGGCGGGCGGCCTTCTCATGCACGAGCAGCGTCTCCAGCGCATTGCACACGCTCGGCCGCTGGGTCTTGGAGTTGACGACGAGGTCGGCCGACTGGCGGGCGGTGGCGGTGGCATCGAGGAACATGTGCACATTGCCCGCACCGGTTTCGATGACCGGCACGATCGACTCGTGCACGACCGTGGAGATGAGGTCGGCCCCACCGCGCGGAATGAGCAGGTCGACATAGTCGCGGGACTGCATAAGCACGCGGGCGCCGTCGCGGCCGTGGTCGTCGATGCCGGTGACGGTGGCCGCGGGCAGGCCGGCGCTTTCGACGGCTTCCCGCAGCAACGCGATGAGCAGGGTGTTCGAGGACTTCGCCGCCGAACCGCCGCGCAGGATGACGGCGTTGCCGGCCTTGATCGCCAGGGAGGCGATGTCGACGGTGACGTTCGGACGCGCCTCATAGATCGCGCCGATGACGCCCATCGGCACCCGCTGCTCGGTCAGCTGGATGCCGTTGAGCATGGTCCGGCCCTGGATGACGGTGCCGACCGGATCGTCGAGGGCGATGACCTCGCGGACGGCGCCGGCGATATCGGCGATCCGCTCCTCGGTCAGCCGCAGCCGGTCGAGCATCGCTTCGGAGGTGCCCTTCTTCTCCGCGGTCTCCAGGTCCTCGGCATTGGCCTGCAGGATGTCGGCGGTGTTGTCCTCCAGCGCCTGTGCGATCGCCTCGAGTGCGGCGTTCTTCACCGCCGTCGAGGTCGTCGCCAGCTCTGTGGCGGCGGCCTTCGCATTCTTCGCGATGCGGGTGATGGCGCGCACGGTGCCGGGGTGGATCTCAGTCGTCGCAGTGTCCGTCATTGTCAGCGCTTTCTAGAAGACGGCGTCAGTGAGAACCAGGTCGTTGCGGTGGATGATCTCCTTGCGGTAGTCATCGCCGAACCGCTCGCCCAGTTCGTCAGTGGACAGCCCGAACATGTCTGGGAGCTCATGGGCGGCGAAGTTCACCAGCCCACGAGCCACCAGCCTACCCTCAGCGTCGCGAACATCAACCGGATCGCCTGCTTCGAACTCTCCCTCGACACCGTTGACGCCGGCTGCCAGCAGGGACGTGCCCCGACGTGAGATCGCCCGCACTGCACCGTCGTCGATGCGCACCGAACCCAAGGTCTGCGCCAGATGCGCCAGCCACAGCAGCCGCGTCTGGCGGCGCCGGTGGGTGACGGCGAAATAGGTGCCGATGTCCTCTCCGGCGAGAGCGCGATAGACGTTCTCAGCGGCGGTGAGCACGGTCGGGATGCCGGAGTCGGCGGCCATCGTCGCCGCCTGCACCTTCGTCGTCATGCCCCCGGTGCCGGTCCCGGCCGCACCGGTGCCGCCGATGCCGTAGCCGCTCAGCGCCTCCTGAGCGGCGACGAACCGCACCCGCTCAGATCCCGGATCACCCGGCGGGGCCGAGTAGAGCGCCTCGACATCGGAGAGCAGCACGAGCGCATCAGCATGCGTCAGGTGGGCCACGAGCGCGGCGAGTCGGTCATTGTCGCCGAAGCGGATCTCATGGGTGGCCACCGCGTCGTTCTCGTTGACGATCGGCATGATGCCCAGCGCCAGCAGCCGCTCGATCGCCCGCTGGGCATTGCGGTACTGCGTGCGGCGGATGAGGTCATCGGCGGTCAGCAGCACCTGGGCTGGCACCACGGCATGTTCGCGCAGCACTGTTGTGTAGGCGGCCATGAGCAGCCCCTGGCCCACGCCGGCCGCGGCCTGCTGGGTGGCGAGATCCTTGGGCCGCTTCGGCAGCCCGGCGGGTTCGAGGCCGGCGGCGATCGCACCCGAGGACACGAGCACCACCTCGTGCCCGGCGGCCCGATGCTGGGCCAGCGCCGTCGTGAGTGCGCGCAGGTGGTCGCGGTTGAGCCCGCCGGCCACCGAGGTCAGCGAGGATGAGCCGATCTTGACGACGACGCGTTTGGCGTCGCGCACCGCCGCGCGGGTGGCCTCCAGAGCCGGTTGGGTCACTGCTGCTCCTCGCTTTCGCGGGCGGCCTTCTCCGCCAGCCGTTCGGCTTCGAACTCAGCTCGCGTGGCGGCCTTGGCATCCATCCGCTCGTGGAAGGCGGCCTTACGCTCACGGCGGGTCGCGCGTCCGCCCTCCTCCAGCCGGGAGTCGGCGCCGCGCGGGCCTGCGAGCAGCTCAGCACCGCCGACCATCGTCGGATCCCAGTCGAAGACGACGCCGTCATCAGGGCCGATGACGATCGTGTCGCCGGGCTTCGCCCCGGCGCGGAACAGCTCCTCTTCGACGCCGAGGCGTTCGAGCCGGTCGGCCAGGTAGCCGACGGCCTCGTCATTGGTGAAGTCGGTCTGGACGACCCAGCGTTCGGGCTTGGAGCCGAGGATCCGGAACACCGGCCCCTCCGCGGAGGTCTCGGCGATGATGCGGAAGCCGGCATCGTCGACGGCCACCGGTCGGATGATCGTGCGCACCGGCTCGGCGGCTTCGCGGCTGCGGCGCTCACGTTCGGCAGCGACGATCTCCGCCAGCGCATAGGACAGCTCCCTGAGCCCCTTGTGGGTCGCAGCGGAGACCTCGAAGACGCGGTAGCCGGCGGCTTCGACATCGGCGCGGACGATATCGGCCAGGTCCTGCGCATCGGGCACGTCGACCTTATTGAAGGCCACCAGGGTGGGCCGTTCGGTCAGCGGCAGCAGATCTCCGGCGGTGTTGTCGTCACCGGGGGCCACATCGACCTCGTAGGCGGCCAGTTCAGCCTCGATGGTCTTGAGGTCGCTGACCGGATCGCGGTCGGTCTCCCAGGTGGCCATGTCGATGACGTGGACGAGCACCGCGCAGCGTTCGACGTGGCGCAGGAACTCATGCCCGAGCCCCTTGCCCTGGGCCGCACCCGGGATGAGACCGGGCACATCGGCGATCGTATAGCGGGTCTCCCCGGCCTGCACGACGCCGAGGTTCGGCACGAGGGTCGTGAACGGGTAGTCGGCGATCTTGGGCTTGGCGGCTGACAGCGCCGCGATGAGGCTCGACTTGCCGGCCGAGGGATAGCCGATGAGGGCGACATCGGCGACGGTCTTGACTTCGAGGACGAGGTCGCGGCGCTCCCCCGGCTCCCCGAGCAGCGCAAATCCGGGTGCCTTGCGCTTGTGGGAGGCGAGGGCGGCGTTGCCGAGGCCGCCGCGTCCGCCGGCGGCGGCGATGAACCGGGTGCCGGGTTCGACGAGGTCGGCGAGAACCTCGCCGTCGGCGGCCTTCACCACGGTTCCGGCCGGCACCGGCAGCACGAGGTCTTCGCCGTCGGCGCCATGGCGCAGATCGCCCTTGCCGATCCCGCCGTTGGGTGCGCTGCGGTGCGGGGACCGCTGATACGGCAGCAGCGTGGTGGTCTGATCGTCGACTTCGAGGATGACAGCGCCGCCGTTGCCGCCGTTGGCGCCGTCGGGACCGCCGAGCGGCTTGAACTTCTCCCGCCGCACGGAGGTGCAGCCGTTGCCGCCGTCGCCTGCTGCGACGTGCAGAGTCACGCGGTCGATGAATTCGATGGCCATAGCGTCCTGTCGTCTCCTGTGTGCCTGCCGGGTGTACCCCGGGGCCGAGGTGGTGCGCGCCGCCCGGCTGCCGCCTCCCCGTCGAAAGCCTATCGGCTCAGCTGCCGGGTGGCTCGGGATGTGCAGCAGGTGGATACGCGCGAAAGGGGTGAGTCCGTGCGGACTCACCCCTCCGGGCGCTCACCGTGGCGGTGAGCTGGCAGCGTGGCTGCTGGAGAGCAGCGTGTCTGCCGGAATGTCTGTGTTATCAGCCGGCGACGATGTTGACGACCTTGCGGCCGCCCTTCGCGCCGAACTCAACGGTGCCTGCCGAGAGGGCGAACAGCGTATCGTCGCCGCCCTTGCCGACATTGGCTCCCGGGTGGAAGCGGGTGCCGCGCTGACGGACGAGGATCTCGCCGGCGTTGACGGTCTGGCCGCCGAAGCGCTTGACACCCAGTCGCTGGGCGTTTGAGTCACGACCGTTCTTAGTCGAGCTCGCTCCCTTTTTCGTTGCCATAGTGTGTCTCCTAGAAAGAGCTGGGTGTGCTTACTTGATGCCGGTGATCTTCAGGCGGGTGAGATCCTGGCGGTGACCGATGCGCTTCTTGTATCCAGTCTTGTTCTTGTACTTCTGGATGACGATCTTCGGTCCGCGGGTCTCGTCGACGACCTCGGCGGTCACGCTGATCTTGGCAAGCGCATCTGCGTCATGGGTGACGGTGTCGCCGTCGACGTGCAGAACTGCTTCGAGTTCGACGCTGTCGCCTGCTGCGGCCTTCATACGGTTGACGGTGATGATATCGCCGACGCTGACCTTCTCCTGATGGCCGCCGGCACGAACGATGGCATAGGCCATGTGCGAACCCCTTCTTAGCAATCTGCGCGCCCAGCCGGGTGCTGTGGCGACTGACCGAAAACGGCAATACTTCCTTGATCCGTCTCCCCAGCGGACTGTTGCACAGCCGGCCGGCGGATACGACCCATTGAGAGGAAGGATCGACCGTGGTGCTTTCTGCACCGACGCAACAGTCTAGCGTGCCGAGCCGCCGGATTCAAAGCGCGCCGCGTCCGCTGCCGAGCCGGCTCCGGTATCGCGATCTGCGCCATCACGATCTGCCCCATCGCCGCACGTGGTGCCTGCGCTGCGGTCCTCTTCGGCGATCCGCTCATGGTGGCGGATGACTTCGGCGACGATGAACGTGAGGAATTTCTCAGCGAACTCGGGATCGAGGTGGCTCTCCTCGGCCAGCGCGCGCAACCGCTTCACCTGCCGGGCCTCACGCTCCGGATCGGCCGGGGGCAGATCGCTGCGGGCTTTGAGCCGGCCGACGGCCTCGGTGAGCTTGAAGCGTTCGGCCAGAATGTGGATGAGCGCGGCATCGACATTGTCGATGCTGCTGCGCAGTCGCAGCAGCTCATCAGGTGCCTGGCGGTCGGATGCGCCGGTCACATCTCCTCCTCACGGCCGGTGGCCTCGGTGCTGCGATCCACAGTAGCGCCAGCGGCGATCTGTTCGTTGAGGGTGTTCGCGATCTGGGCGAATCCGGGATGCTCCTCAAGCTCTTCGAGCAGCACCGCCCTGCCGCTGCTGTCCTGCAGCACGACCGACCAGTTCGGATACTCACCCGCGGCCCCGGCAATGTGCGGCAGTGCCTCCTGCCCGACGATATCCATGACAGCGGCGCCGAGGTGGGAGGCGTTGAGCGTGCCGAGGTAGGTGTGGAGTCCGGCGACCACCGGCCACGGCTCGCGCAGCGTTCCGACCATCGTCTCGGTCGGAGCCAGCGCCCCGCGCTCGGCTGCGGTCTTGAGCACCTCCTGGCGGGCCGTGCGTGCCCGGCTCATAAGCTGCTGGGCAGCGGCGCGGTTCGCCGCGTGCTGCTGAGCGGCGGCGATGTCGCCGAGATTGAGGCAGCTGGCCACCGGCGCGTGGGACGGTGGTGTCAGCACGGCGATCGTCCGGGTCGGCGTCGAACCGTCGGCGAGTCTGCCGCGCAGCTCCTCGTCCTCCCATACCGAGGTGGTGGGGAGGATCTCGACGCCGAGCCGCTGGCTCTCCAGGTCGAGGACCGCGCGGATGGCCTCGGCGCCGAGGTCGACCTCAGCCCAGGCGCCCTCGTCGGCCCCGGCAACTGCCCACCGCTGCCGCCCGAGGCGGTCGAGGCCTTCGATACACACCGCCCCTGCTCCGGCGGCGGCCGCGCGCACGATATCGCGCACCGCTGCATAGCCATCGGCTGCCAGGCGTCGCGGATTCCATGGCGTCTCGACAGCGTCACCGCTGTCGGTCGCGCCGGAACGGCATTCGATGCCGTCGAGGCAGAGGTCCTGGTCAGGCTGAGGCTGCGCGCCGGTCCGCCCGGCCCACCAGTCGGCGCCGTCGACGCTGATGCCGGCGGCGATATCGGTGATGAGACCGATGCGCATGCCGACCTGCGCCGCAGCAGACTGCACCTGCCGCAGCTGTTCGACGGCGAGGAACTGGGTCCAGAGCCAGAACTCGACTTCGCTGCGGTGCTCACGGGCGAACTCCTGTGCCGCATCGCTGTCCGGGTGGGTGAGCTTGTCCCGCCAAGCATCCGGATGGCGATGGGTCGCATAGTGCGCGGCGGCTGCGGACATGAGCGCCCAGCGGTGCAGAGACTCCGGCGCCTGCCGGCAGAAGTCGGCGAACAGCCGGTGCCGCGTGGTGGTCGGCGGCAGGCTGTAGAGAATCCGCAGCGCGGCGAGCTTGTCGGCGAGCACCGTGGCGCGCGGGATCGGTTCGGCCTCAGCATTCGGCCGGCCCCAGCCGCGGCCGAGCGACTGCACAGCCTCCCGCTGCGCGGCCGGCAGATGCCCGGTCTCCGGAATGTCCTCGATGCGCAGATAGATCGGATCGATCGCCACGCGGCTGTACGGTGCATAGGGCGAAGGAGTGCCGCGCGCACGGGCTTTGGCGGCGGTGACGCTGACCTCGCGGATCGGCAGCGCATGGATGGGACCGAGCCGGATGAAGTCCGCTCCCTTGTCCGCGGCCATGACGACGAGGTCGCTGAGATCGCCGAAGTCCCCCACTCCCCAGGAGCGGTGGGAGCGGAGCGCATAGAGATCAGCGCACAGTCCCCACACCCGCTCCTGCGGTCCGGTGGCCGCCGAGGCGCCGGATTCCGGGGCGATGATGAGCGGGCAGCTGTGCGTGGTGCTGTCCTCGGTGAGGACGAGTGCGTGGTAGCCGGTCGGCAGGTCTGCTGGGATGACGGCGGTGCGGGCCTGCCGCAGCTGCGCCTCACCGTCGACCATGACGGTCCGCGTGTCCGTCGGGGCGCCGAGCGACTCGACCGGCATCGTGTCCTCGTCTTCGGTGCGGATCTCCAGGCGGACGTCGGCTCCTTCGCGGATGTGGACCGGCAGGCCCTCCGCTGTGCCGCAGCGCATGACGACGCTCGGCGGCAGAGCGCGGATGACGGCTTCATCGGCGAGCTGCTGGAGGCTGTCGGCGATCTCACGATCACTGCCAGCGGGCACCCCGAGCCTGTCGAGCAGGCCGGTGAGCACCGCCTCGGGAACGGGTCGTTCCTGGCCCGCGTCATCGCGGGTCACCGCGCTGATGCCGAAGCATGCGGCCAGATCGTGCAGCGGAGCTGTGTGCGCCATGTCCCCAAGATTAGTGGAGGGACAGACGTGAGCGCGGGAGGACAGCATGCTGTCCTCCCGCGCTCGGGGTCGGGCTCGGCTTCGGTCAGGTGCTCACCGCAGCCGAGGCGGTGGTCACTTCAGGCCCTGCTCCTCACGGATCTCCTCCAGGTGCGCCTCGTCCTCAGCACCGAGCTCGTAGAGCTTTCCGTGCTTGCGGTGGGCGAGGTACTGCTTCATCTCGCGCTTGACGACCGGCATGAGGATGTAGAGGCCGAGGATGTTGATGAAGGCACACATGAACAGCGCGGCATCGGCGAACGCGATGACCTTGCCGAACGACGCGACCGAGCCGATGATGATGAACGCCATGAGGATGAGGCGGTAGATCAGGTCGGTGGCCTTGCGGCGGCCGAACAGGAAGTGCCAGGCCTTCTCGCCGTAGTACGCCCAGGTGATGAGCGTCGAGAAGGCGAAGAGCATAACCGCGATGGTCAGCAGGATCGGCCACCAGCCGGCGATCGTCGAGAAGGCGTCCGATGCGAGGGTCACACCGTCGACCGAGCCGCCGGCTGCGGTCTCTTCGATGGCCTCGGTGTAGGACGGCTGGTTGGCGATGATGATCGTGAGGGCGGTCATGAGACAGACGATGACGGTGTCGAGGAACGGCTCCAGCAGGGCGACGAAGCCCTCCGAGACCGGGCGGCGGGTCTTGACTGCCGAGTGGGCGATCGGCGCCGAGCCGATGCCGGCCTCGTTGGAGAAGGCCGAGCGCTGGAAGCCGACGATCATGACACCGACAGCACCGCCGGCGATGCCCTCAGGGCTGAAAGCACCGCTGATGATGATGCCGATGGCGGTCGGCACGAAGCCGATGTTGCCGAGGATGACGATGAGGCAGGAGACGACGTAGAAGATCGCCATGCCCGGGACGAGCTTGTCGGTGACCTTGCCGATGGACTTGATGCCGCCGATGATGACGAGGCCGACGAGCAGTGCGATGGCGATGCCGATGATGAGGCGGACCATGCCGTCGCCGAGCGGGCCTTCAGCACCGCCAGCGGAGTTCTGCAGCTGGACGACGGTCTGGTTGGCCTGGAACATGCCGCCGCCGGCGACACCGAAGAGGAGAATCGCGATGGCGAACACGCCGGTCAGCGCCTTTGCGACCGGCCGGCTCAGGAACTTGAAGGCGATGGGCAGGTACTTGAACGGACCGCCGTGGACAACGCCATCCTCGTCGATCTCGCGGTACTTCACACCCAGGGTGCACTCGATGAACTTCGTGGCCATGCCGAGGATGCCGGCGACGACCATCCAGAAGGCGGCGCCCGGGCCGCCCATGGCGATAGCTGCACCGACACCGGCGATGTTTCCGAGTCCGACGGTGCCCGACACTGCCGAGGACAGTGCCTGGAAGTGGGTGACCTCACCCGGGTCGTCCTTGGAACCTCACCCGGGTCGTCCTTGGACGAGAACTTGCCACGCACAACCTCGAGCGCGACGCCGAATCCGCGGAACTGTATGAAGCCGAAGTAGATGGTGAAGATCGAGGCTGCGATGATGAGCCAGGCCACGACGATCGGGAACTTGATCTCTTCGGTCAGCTGGACAGGGTAGAAGATGATTGTTTCGAACGTATCGACGAAGGGAGCAAGAATCCCGTCGACTTTTTCTTCAATGGACGCGTTTGCCGCCAGAGGCAGTAGTGTGGCGGCGCTCACAAAGGTGCTCATGAAGCAATAAGCTCCACGAATTCGCGGACCATCGCAACAGCTAACCGCGTGCAGGGAACGTTCAGTTACAGAACCGTTATCTGCATCACACCCTGAACCCCGCTGACACACCTCCGCGCACAATCGGAGCAAGGGGGGTTGACCGAGCCGCGGGTGCGGCGCTGACAGCGCTCTGACCAGGGAATTCTTTTGTCCGGCAGGATGGATTCGGGTTTCCGCGCCGTGGCCGGCGGCGAGGCGGCATGCGGCAGGGCCCGCCTCCGTACGGATGCGGAAGCGGGCCCTGTCATGCGTGGCTCGGCAGCTGCGTCAGCCCTTCGCTGTGCGCAGTGCTGCCGGATGCTCTCAGTGCTGCCGGCTGCGCCGTGTGCTCAGTCGTCGGCGCCGATGATGAGGATCGGAGGCGCTTCGGCCTTCTTCTCCTCCGTTTTCTTCTCCTCGGCCGGCTGCGCAGGCTCCGTGCGCGTGGACGGCGCGTCCTGCTGCGCCGGCTGCTGAGCGGCCGGAGCAGGCTGCACAGGAGCTTCCTGCACGCGGGTCTCAGTGTCCGCGCCGATCATCAGCGGAGCCGGGCCGCTCGGCTCGGCAGGCTTGCGCGAGCGGCGGGAGCGGCTGCGCTTCGGCTTCTGCTCCCCCGCCTCGGCGGTGTCAGCGGCGCCTGCGTCCTGGCTGCTCGTGGTGGCGTCCTGGCTGCCGGCGCCGGCGTCCTCCCCTGCGCTGTCGGATCCGCCGGAGCTGTCCTGCTGGGCGTCGGTCTCCTTAGCCTCAGCCTGCTTGGCGTCCTGCTTCTTCGCCCGGTGCGAACGGCGCGAGCGTGAGGAGCCGCTGCCGCGCTTTGACTGGCCATCGGCGTCGTGCTTCTGCTCATCGGTCTTTGCCTGCTCGCCGGCATCGCAGGCCTGCTGATCCGCCTTTGCCTGGCCCTCAGCGTTCGCCTTCGCGTCGTTCGCGGACTCCGCATCGTCATCGGACTTCAGCGTCGCCTTGGCGATCGCAGCGACAGCGGAGCGGGACGCGGACTGCTTCTCCTCGTCCTCGCGTGATTGCGCGTCTTTGTTCGAGCGGCGGTTGTCCTGACCGCGGCGCTTGCGCGACTTGTACTGATTGCGCGCCGAGCCGTCCTCCTCGGTGCCCGGCAGCACGAGTCCGCGCCCGGAGAGGTCCTCGCCGGCGGCCGCCAGCGACTCAGCCAGACCCGTGCCGATCCGCTTGCGCGTCATCTGCACGAGACCCAGCGAAGTCACCTCGGCGACCTGGTGGCGGGTGCGGTCGCGGCCGAGGCACTCGACGAGCCGGCGCACGACGAGGTCGCGGTTGGATTCGAGCACCATGTCGATGAAGTCGACGACGATGATGCCGCCGATATCGCGCAGCCGCAGCTGCCGGATGACCTCTTCAGCGGCTTCGAGGTTGTTCTTCGTAACCGTCTCTTCGAGGTTGCCGCCGGAACCGGTGAACTTTCCGGTGTTGACGTCGATGACGGTCATCGCCTCGGTGCGGTCGATGACGAGGGAGCCGCCGGAGGGCAGCATGACCTTGCGCTGCAGGGCCTTCTCGATCTGCTCGCTGACGCGGTAGTGATCGAAGATGTCTCCTTCGCCGTCGTAGCGGCTGAGCCGTTCGAGCAGATCCGGGGCGACGGCCTCGACATACTCGTGGATAATCTCCCAGGACTCATCGCCGTCGACGACGAGGGCGCTGAAGTCCTCGTTGAAGACATCGCGGATGATCCGGACGATCATGTCCGGCTCCTTGTACAGCAGCTGCGGCGCGGTCGTCTTGGTCGACTTCGACTTCTTCTGGATCGACTCCCAGCGCTTCGACAGTCGCTCGATGTCACGACCGAGCTCGGTCTCCGAGGCGCCTTCAGCGGCGGTGCGGACGATGACGCCGGCGGATTCCGGCACCATCTGCTTGAGCAGCTTCTTCAGCCGCTGGCGCTCATTGTCGGGCAGCTTGCGGGAGATGCCGGTCATGTCGTTGCCGGGCACGTAGACGAGGAAGCGTCCGGGCAGGGAGATCTGCGCGGTCAGGCGCGCGCCCTTGTGCCCGATCGGGTCCTTGGTCACCTGCACCAGCACGGAGTCGCCGGGGCTGAGGGCGAGTTCAATGCGGCGCGGCTTGCCGTCCATGCCGAGGGCGTCCCAGTTGACTTCACCGGCGTAGAGCACGGCGTTGCGGCCCTTGCCGATGTCGACGAAGGCTGCCTCCATGCTCGGGAGCACGTTCTGGACCTTGCCGAGGTAGACGTTGCCGATGAGCGAAGCCTGGGCCTTCGACTCGCTGAGGTAGTGCTCGACGGCGATGCCGTCTTCGGTCACGACGAGCTGGGTCCGGTCGTCGCGGTCGCGCACGAGCATGATGCGCTCAACGGACTCGCGGCGGGCGAGAAACTCCGCTTCCGAGATCACCGGGCGACCGCGACCGGCCTCACGGCTCTCGCGGCGGCGCTGGCGCTTGGCCTCCAGCCGGGTCGAGCCTTTGACGCCGGTGACCTCCGAGGCGCTCGTGCCGCCGCCTGAGCCCGAACGGCTGCGGCGCCGGCGGCGACGACGTGAGCTGCTCGAATCATCATCGGAGTCAGCAGAGTCGTCGCTGCGGTCCTGCTTCTTGTCCTCGCGCTCGCTGCGGCCGCCGCGATTGTCATCCTGACCGCCGTCGTCGGTCGTGCTGTCGTCGCTGACGTCGCTGCGCTGGCGGCGGCCTCCGCGGTTGTGGCTGTCGGAACCGGAGTCGCCGTCGTTGCTGTTGCCGCGACCGCGCGAGCGCTTGCCCCGCCCGCCTCGGCGGCGGCGACGCGGCTGGTCGTCATCGCCGTCGTCATCGCAATCGGAGCGCTCACTGCGGTCGGAGCCGTCAGTGTCGTCGCTGTCGTCGTCATCGTCTTCGTCGTCATCAGGGGTCCAGTCCGGATCCACCTGCTGACCGAGTTCGGCCTGCGGGGTCTGGAACAGCAGTCCGCCCCCGGCCGGGACGCTCACCGGCTGCAGCGGCTCGTCGTCTGATTCCTCCTGCTGGGTGCTGAACCCGAAGGAGAACGGGTTGCGCACGTCGATCGTGACAGCCTGTTGTGCGGGCTGTGCATCGGCCTCATCGTCGCTGTCGTCGTCTTCGTCCTCAGTGGAGTCACCGACATAGGACTCGAAGATCAGGCCGCGGTTGGCGACGGCTGAGCGGGCTGACTTCGGCCCGCCTGCGCTGCGGCGGCGGCTCGAACGGCTGGGCTTGTCCTGTCCGGAGTCGTCGTCGGAATCAGCTGCCTCGGCGCTGTTGTCTTCGGCGGAATGGCCGCCGGCGCGCAGCGATTCGGCCTTTTCGGCGATCTTGTCGAGGACGGCTTGTGCGTCATCGTGGGAGTCGGGGGTGTTCTCGGCGCGCTTGGCCTCTGACAGCGCGCGGAGGTTTTCGAGATCGGCGAGAATGCCCTCAGTCGGATTCTGCTGATCCTCGGGTTCATGATTCATCTGTCTAGAGCTCCTTGCCCACCGCAGCCGGCACACCTTCCAGCTGCGCCATGGGCGATGGCGGTGCCCGCCTCGCGGCGTCGCAGCCGTGCCGGTGGGCAGAAAACCTGTGGGTACACATGGGCTCGCGCGAATGGAGTCAGCGCGGTGGCTCGCATGTGCCGCTTCAGCTTTGACCTGCGGGAGTCGTACCTCCGCTCGGTGGAAGCGGGCGACTGGCCGGGTGTGTTCAGCCGTTGCCACACTCATTATGTCACAGCCGCATTGCACAGTCGTGCAGCGGCGCGGGTTCGTTCGTGGGCGGATCGGCCTCGCCATCCGGGCGCACTTGTCGCACACCGCGCGGACACGGCATGCTGTGGGGGTGAATACTCGTCCTGCCGACACCCACTCTGCGGCGTCCTCCCCTGCCCCATCCCCTGCGGCCGAACCCGCGGCCAGCGCCTGGTTCCTGCGTCGTGTCCCCTTCGGCGTCTTCCTCATCATCGGATCGGTCATCGGACTGTGGATGTCGTTCCTGCTCTCGATCGACAAACTGCGCAAGCTGGAGAATCCCGGGGCCACGCTGTCGTGTGACCTCAATCCGTTCTTCTCCTGCGGCTCGGTGATGGAGTACCCGCAGGCGCAGCTGCTCGGCTTCCCGAATCAGTTCCTCGGCATCGCTGCGTTCGTCGTCCCGCTCGTCTTCGGCGTGCTCGTCCTCGCCCGTGTCGAGCTGCCCGGCTGGATGTGGACCGGGTTGGCGGCCGGGCTGGGTGCCGGCGCGCTGTTCTGCATGTATCTGTTCTACACGTCGATCTTCGCCATCGGCGTCGGCTGCCCATGGTGCATCGTCGTGTGGACGGTGACGATCCCGATGTTCTGCGTCGTGACCGGTTATGCCGCTCTGCGGGGATTCTTCGGAACAGCGATCACCGACAGCCCGTACGCACGCGTCTTCGCCCAGCATGCCCTTCTCATCGGAGTGCTGTGGATGTGCATCGTCTACGGGCTCATCATCGTGAAGTTCTGGACGTTCTTCTCCGGCCTGCTCTGAGCCGCCGGATGCAGATCTGGATGGGACACGCTGTGCGCGTCCCACCCCGATTGCTGTGTGTCAGGCTCTGCCTGGTCTCAGTTCTCTGGGAACCAGATGGCGATCTCGCGGGCGGCCGACTCCGCGGAGTCGGAGCCGTGGACGAGGTTCTTCTGCACGTTGGCGCCCCAGTCACGAGCCAGGTCACCGCGGATGGTGCCCGGTGCTGCCGTGGTCGGATCGGTGGTTCCGGCCAGTGACCGGAAGCCGGGGATGACGCCGTTGCCGGTGGCCACCATCGCCACGAGCGGTCCTTCGGACATGAAGTCGACGAGCGGCTGGTAGAACGGCTTGCCCTCGTGTTCTTCGTAGTGGGCAGCGAGCTGCTCCGGGGTGGCGTTGAGGAGCTCGAGCTTCTCGATGCTGTATCCCTTGGCTTCGATGCGAGCGATGATCTGGCCGATGAGGCCGCGCTGCACACCATCTGGCTTGACGAGCACGAGCGTGCGTTCGGTCACCAGGTTCTCCTTCGTCATCAGTCGACGTCGCGTGCGCCGAGCAGGTCAGTGCGGTGCCAGTCTATTGCATCACCGGCGGCCGCACTCCGCTGGTGAGGAACAGGTCACACCTGCCATCAGGCAGGGGCTTCTCCCCCACCGGTGCGGAAGTATTCGACAACCTCACGATCGATGCGTCTGCCCCAGTACACCGCGGCGGCGTAGAGGCCGGCGAAGATCAGACCGACGAAGAACATCGCCGGCATGACGAAGCCGCAGGCGACGATGAGGACCTGGCCGATCCAGCCGAGCAGGATCCCGGGCCGCTTCTGGCCGATGCGCCGGGGCAGCAGGATCGCTGCGGCCAGCAGCACCACGGTGATCACGGCGACGCCGGTGATGAGCATCGGCAGGCTGACCGGCTTGAGGCCGATGCCGGTGAGGCCTGCGAAGTAGACGACGCAGATCTCGGAGATGAGGATCGAACCGCACAGCACCGGCAGCTTCGACTTCAGCGGCCCCTCAGGCCGGTCCGACGGCTGCTGGGGCCCGGTACCCTCAGGATGCTCTGCGGTCACTGGACTCCTCCCTTGCCCAGCAGCGTGCGGGCTTCAGCGACGGTCAGCAGCGAACCGGTCACGACGATGCCGGCGTGCGGGTTGTCCTGACTGTTGACGAGGTCGATCGCAGCCATGAGTGCGGCGTTGAGATCCGGGGTGTCGGTGACGTCCTCCGGATCGAACCACTCAGCGGCCGCTGCGGCGAGTTCGCTGTGGTCCAGGGCCCGCGGTGAGAGCGTTTCTGCCACGACGATCCGGTCAGCGAACCGGTGCACGTGCTCGAGCACCCCGTGCGGGTCCTTGTCGGCGAACATCGCCACGACGGCGACGACGAACTCGAAGTCGAAGGCCTCGCCGATGGTGGCGGCGAGCACCTCGGCAGCGGCTGGGTTGTGAGCGCCGTCGACGAGGATCGTCGGTTCGGCGCGCAGGATCTCCGCACGGCCCGGTGAGGTCACCTGGGACAGCCCGTCTGCGACGATCTCGCTGCTGAGCGGTTTGTCGGCATCGGCGAGGAACGCCTCGCACATGGCGATCGCGACCGCGGCGTTCTCTGCCTGGTGCTCACCGTGCAACGGCAGGAACAGGTCCGGGTATCCGGCGTAGAGTCCCTGCACGTCGATGAGCTGGCCGTCGACGGCGCGCTCACGAGCCCGCAGCCCGAAGTTCTGCCCCGCCCATACGGCCGGCACGCCGCGTGCAGCGGTCTGGGCGGCCAGCGCTTCGGCGGCCTCCTCGTCCTGGGCTGCGATGACGGCCACCGGATCGGGTGCCGGGCTCGGGTCGATGGAACGGTTGAGGATCCCGGCCTTCGTCTCGGCGATCTCGGTGAGCGTGTCGCCGAGGTAGGCCTGGTGGTCGTAGCCGATCAGTGCGAAGCCGCACACGGCGGCATCGGCGACGTTGGTGGAGTCCCATTCGCCGCCCATGCCGACTTCGATGACCATGACGTCGACCGGTGCCTCGGCGAAGATCGCGAAGGCCAGCACCGTCAGGGCTTCGAAGAAGGTGAGCTTCGGCCGGCCGGCAGCGACCAGCTCCGCATCGACCATCTCCAGGATCGGGGCGGCGGCGTCGTAGGCGTCGACGAAGACGCGTTCGCTGACCTCGTCACCGTCGACGGCGATGCGCTCGGTGACCCGGTGCAGGTGCGGGCTGGTGAAGCGCCCGACCCGCAGCCCGGCGGCTGAGAGGATCGCGTCGACCATCCGCACGGTCGAGGACTTGCCGTTGGTGCCGGTGAGCATGACGACCGGTGCGCTCATGTGCACGTCGCCGAACAGCTGGCAGGCCCGTTCGGTCGCATCGAGGCGGCGCTCGACCTGGGTCTCCCCCTGCCGTGACAGCAGCGCGGAGTACACCCGGGCCAGCTCCGAGGTGCCGCGCGGTTCGGCTGGCACAGGCGCCTCGGTCTCATCGTCGCCCTGGGAGGCGGCGACGACGGCATCGACCTCGGCTGCGTCCGGGTCGTCGGGGACGAGTGGGACGAGCGGGTTGTCCTCGAAGTCCGGCAGCTGCGGCACCTCGGTGCCTTCGGGCCCGGTGCTGGCAGCGTCGGTGCCGTGGCCGGGGTCGTGTTCGCTCATGCGCGGGTCACCTTCACTGCTGCCTCGGAGGCGAGTTCGCCGGCGGCGAAGACCTCGTCACCGCTCAGCTGCTCGCTGGTGGTGTCGAACTCGACGGCGAGCACCTCACCGGCGACCATATCGCGGTGGGTGTCGACGGCCGCACGAACCTGCTCGGGAGCGGACAGTGTCACGGTGATCCTGTCGGCGACGTCGAGGTCGAGCTGCTTGCGCACGTTCTGGATCGCACGGATCGCATCGCGTGCCACGCCTTCGGCTCGCAGCTCGTCGGTGACCTCGATGTCGAGGGCGACGAAGCCGCGGTCCATCGCTGCCAGGGCAGCGCTCGTCGCGCCGGCGTCGGCGACCTCTTCGAGGGTGTATTCGCCGTCTTCGAGCTCGATGCCAACGGAGGTGACGGTGCCGTCGGCAGCAACCGACCAGTCGCCGGTCTTCGATCCCTTGATCGCTGCCTGGACGTTCTTGCCCAGGCGGGGCCCGGCTGCCCGGGCGTTGACGGTGAGCTTCTGCTCCAGGGTGAACCCGGCGGCAGCGGCCTGGTCGACGCCCATGACGGTGACGTCCTTGACGTTGAGCTCATCGGCGATGATCGACCGGAAGTCGGCGCCGAGCTCTTCGTTCGTCGCCACGGTCAGGCCGGCCAGCGGCAGGCGCACACGCAGGTTGTTGGCCTTGCGCAGCGATGAGCCGGTCGAGCAGACCTGGCGGGTGCGGTCCATTGCGGCGACGAGATCGGCATCGGCGGTGAACGCCTCGGCGTCGGGATAGTCGGTCAGGTGCACCGACCGTGCGCCGGTCAGTCCGCGGTAGATCTCCTCAGCGGTGAACGGCAGCAGTGGGGCGGCCACCCGCAGGAACGCCTCGAAGCAGGTGTAGAAGACGTCGAAGGATTCGCGCACCTCGGCCGTGCCCTCCCAGAAGCGGCGGCGGGAGCGGCGGACGTACCAGTTGGTGAACATGTCGAGGTGGTCGCGGACCAGCTCGCAGGCTGCCCACACGTCGTAGTCGTCCATCGCCTGCTGGAAGTTCACGATCAGGTCGTGGGTCTTGGCGATGAGGTAGCGGTCGAGCACCTGGCTGGAGTCATACCGGGTCTGAGCCGCGTAGCCCTTGCCACCGGCTTCGCCGTCGGCGTTGTTGGAGTAGGTGGCGAAGAAGTGCCAGGCGTTCCACAGCGGCAGGATCACCTGGCGCACGCCGTCGCGGATGCCCTGTTCGGTCACGACGAGGTTGCCGCCGCGCAGGATCGGGCTCGACATGAGGAACCAGCGCATCGCATCCGACCCGTCGCGGTCGAAGACCTCGTTGACGTCGGGGTAGTTGCGCAGGCTCTTGGACATCTTCTGCCCGTCGGAGCCGAGCACGATGCCGTGGCTGATGCAGTTGCGGAAGGCCGGGCGGTCGAACACGGCGGTGGCGAGGATGTGCAGGGTGTAGAACCAGCCGCGGGTCTGGCCGATGTACTCGACGATGAAGTCGCCCGGGAAGTGGTGTTCGAACCAGTCGGCGTTCTCGAACGGGTAGTGGACCTGGGCGTAACTCATCGAACCGGAGTCGAACCACACGTCGAGCACATCGGGCACGCGGCGCATCGTCGACTTGCCGGTCGGATCATCCGGGTTCGGCCGGGTGAGGTCGTCGATCCACGGCCGGTGCAGGTCCGGTTCGCCCTTGTCGTTGAGCGGCAGCCGGCCGAAGTCGGCTTCGAGCTCAGCCAGCGAGCCGTAGACGTCGGTGCGCGGGTACTCCGGATCGTCGGAGACCCACACCGGGATCGGCGAGCCCCAGAACCGGTTGCGCGAGATCGACCAGTCGCGGGCGTTTTCGAGCCACTTGCCGAACTGGCCGTGCTTGACGTTCTCGGGCACCCAGTTGATCTGCTCGTTGAGCTCGACCATCCGGTCCTTGAAGTCGGTGACCTTGACGAACCACGAGGACACCGCCCGGTAGATGAGCGGGGTGCGGCAGCGCCAGCAGTGCGGGTAGGAGTGCTCGTAGGTCTCATGCCGCACGAGCAGCGCCGAACGTCCGGCCAGCGGGCCGGTGTGATTCTTCAGGTCGCGGATGATGTCCTTGTTCGCGTCGAAGACCTGCTGGCCGGCGTAGTCGTTCACGGGTGCTTCGAAGCAGCCGGCGTCGTCGACCGGGCGGGCGGCGAAGATGCCGGCGGCGTCGGTGAGGACCTTGTCCTCTTCACCGAAGGCCGGTGACTGGTGGACGATGCCGGTGCCGTCGTCGGTGGTGACGAAGTCGGCGGCGAGGATCGAGTGCATCGCCTGACCGAACTCCTCCTGCCGGCCTTCGAAGTAGTTAAAAGGCGGTTCGTAGCGCAGGCCGAGCAGGTCGGTGCCGGTCATCTCGCGCACGACCTCGGGGTCTTCGCCGAGCTCGCGTGCGTAGGCGGCCACCCGGTCCTTGGCCATGATGAGGGTCTTGCCGCGCAGGTGCTCAGCCGGCGCCTCGGGCCCGGGGCGCACCGCAACGTAGTCGACATCCGGGTGGACGGCCACGGCCTGGTTGCTCGGCACGGTCCACGGGGTGGTGGTCCAGATGACGACGTACTCGTCAGAGTCGGCGAGCTTGTAGCCGATCGTCACCGAGGGGTCCTGGCGGGACTTGTAGACGTCCTCGTCCATGCGCAGCTCGTGGTTCGACAGCGGCGTCTGGTCCTTCCAGCAGTACGGCAGGACGCGGTAGCCCTCGTAGACGTAGCCCTTGTCCCACAGCTGCTTGAACGCCCAGATGACCGATTCCATGTACTCGACGTTGAGCGTCTTGTAGTCGTTTTCGAAGTCGACCCAGCGGCCCTGGCGGGTGACGTACTCCTCCCAGTCCTTCGTGTACGTCAGGACTGAGGAGCGGCAGACCTCGTTGAAGCGGGCGATGCCCATATCGCCGATCTCGGACTTGTCGGTGATGCCGAGCTGGCGTTCGGCTTCGAGCTCGGCGGGCAGCCCGTGGGTGTCCCAGCCGAAGCGGCGCTCGACGCGCTTGCCGCGCATCGTCTGGTAGCGCGGAACGACGTCCTTGACGTAGCCGGTGAGCAGGTGGCCGTAGTGCGGCAGGCCGTTGGCGAACGGCGGGCCGTCGTAGAAGACGAATTCGTTCTGGCCTTCGGAACCGGCCTCACGCTGATCGATGCTCGCCTGGAAGGTGTCATCGGCGTTCCAGAAGCGCAGCACGTCGTCTTCGATGGCAGGGAACGACGGCGATGCGGTCAGGCCTGCAGCGGAGGTCTTCTGCTTGGGATAGATCTGATCGGTCATGAGCGTCCTTGGGTGCGTTCGGCGGTCCGGTGACGAGGACGACGCGTGCGCCGCGGTACCACCTCGCTTATCGGAGTTCTGCCCGCCGCCGATGTGTGTCTCGGGTGGACGTGGGAGCTCTCCGATCGCTCATTTCCAGGCTGTGACGGGCCCTCCCCGTCCGGGTCTAGTGGGGCGCCGGTTCCAGTGGTGTGGAGTGGTGCCTGTTCTTCCGGATGCTCCCCGGTGATGGCCGGATCATCGCAGGAGACATCTTAGCGCAGATGCATGCGGAATCCGAACCGTCCTGGTGGGGTGGTCAGGCCAGCTGCTCGGCTCAGTCTGCAACGTGCGAGGCGGCGGTCCCAGCTGTCTGGTCACCAGCCGCGGAGCTGTGGCCGCGGCGATCGCGGATGAGCCGGGCTGCCGGGACCAGCAGCATGACGAGAAGCACTCCCGTGTACCCCCAGGCGAAGGACATGTCGAGCGCGGTGGCGACGGAGAGGTAGATGTGCCAGGCGAACTCGCCTGCGGCGACGATGAGCGCTGCAGCAACGAGGAAGGCGCGAGCGCGTCCCGGCCGCATGCGCGGGCTGAGGTCGCTCGCGAGCACGAAGAGTGCCACGGCGAGCACGCGCAGTCCGGCATCGAGGGCGCTGAGTGGCGGCAGTGAGGAGAACCAGCCGGCGAGGAACAGGGATGCGAGCGTCAGCAGGAAGGCGACACGGCCGGCCACGCGCCAGCGCGCGCCGGTGGCACGGGTGGTGCCGGGGTGCGTCTCCACGGGTGCGTGCGACATCAGGTTCCTCTCTTCACCCTGCCTGACGCCTGAGGATGCGGCGCAGGCCAGGTGCTTCCAGGCTACGCCTGGGCAGGCACGGTGTCGTTACGACTTTGGTCGTAGACGCAGCGGTTTTGAGCCCGTGACGCCCATGTCCGGTGTTCATTTTTCAGTGGCGCTCATTTGAAACGAACACCGTAAAAAATGAACAGGGCGCGCAGATCAACCCGCAGCTTGCAGAAGATCTCACCGAACGGCTCGACGAGTTCGGACTATCCCTGACCGGCAACGCCGCATTCTGCAGTCTCAGGCCCTATCACGGTCGGGCGTGGAGCCTCGCTTACCGCAGTCACAAGGTACCGTTCACCATCGCATACGTTCCCCCGACGACACTGAACGATATGAGGAAGGTCATCGAGCCGCCGGCGGCCGGTGGCCAACTCTTCTTCGTTGGTGTCCACATCGGGCACCGGAGTGCGGATGCGTTCCGCCGTCTCGGAGTCAGCCTTCTTGACCGCTCCGGCAATGCACACATCGCCTTCGGGCCGGGTTCGCAGATTCCCGACGCAGCGTTCCTCAGCACCGGCGCAACAGGTGCTCCCAGGCTACGCTGAGGAATGCACACTGTCGTTACGACTCTCACCTAGATGATTGATTCCAAGGGGTGACTGGCGGCGTGCCTGCCGCAAGCACAGGTCGAGGGTGTCCAGGATCGAGGTTGAATCTCTCAATCTCGAACCCTAAG
>NZ_JBHMAU010000033.1:0-9903 GCF_042429315.1 Brevibacterium otitidis
TGACGCCATACGCGGCCGCATTCGACGCATTTGTACCGGCGGAGGCGAATGTGAAGCGTGGTGGGCCGGTGGCCGAAGGGTTCGTGGGCGAGGCGGCGGACGACGGTGTCGCGGACGATCCCGTGTCCGCCACACCGTCGGCACCAGTCATCGGCAGTGTTGGGCTGGCATTCCAGAATGGCTTTGTGCCCGGTGATGTGCTGGCCAATGCACGTGAGGTCAAGAGAGTCGAGCCGGCAGAATGTCGTGAGATCAGGAGATGAGAAAGTAAGCTTGGACACGTCGAGGTCTTTCGGATGGACTGTGTAAGAACTTCCATTATCGGAAGACCTCGACGTCTATCCGGACAGCGCCACGCCGTGTCCTGAAATCACTGATCCACACCCTCAATTACGAAGAGCCCGAAAAGATCCAGGAGGTTGGCGGCGACGCCGCCGAGGGGGTGGCCGTAACAGCCACCCCCTCCCTCGCATCTAGGACGTGAGCACCTTTCGTGAGAGAGGTGGTTTCGGTGACCGATGCGGGTGATGTCGGCTGGTGACGGCTACAAGTACCTGCTGCGCACTGTGGCGGCTGGTGATGGTGACCGGTCGTTGTCGACTCCGCTGACCCGCTACTACGTCGAGGCTGGAACGCCATAGGGGAGCAAAAAGTAGTCGCGTCTTCTTCGGCGTAACTTGGCGGTTTCAATCTACTACGGGGGAACGCACTGGGGCGAACACCCCGCATGCGGACCAGGCTGACAGAGGCTCGGACTCACAGACGCGTCGTCAAAGGCAGAGGTCCCAACGTGCTCCACCAACCAAAGCTCATCATGTGACGCTGCGGCAACGCGTGCGAGGGGAGTGAATCAGACCTGAGTTGGGTCATTGGTTTTAGTGCCTTAGCTGGGTGGGTTGAGGTGGTCGAGGATGATTTGCTGTTCGGGTTGGATTTCCGGGGGCAGGGTTGTGGTGGTGCCGTTGATGTTGATGGTCGCTGAGCGCAGTGGTTTGAGGGTACGCAGTACCCGGCGCAGGGACAGGCCGGTGCGGTTCTGGACTGTTCTGGCGATGGCCAGGGCTGCGAAGACGATGGTGAGGTGGGCTTCGATGGCGTCTTTGGTACGTGCGAAGATCGGCCGGGCTCGTAGATCGGTCTTCGACATCCGGAAGGACTGTTCGACATGCCACAGATCGTGGTAGCTGGTGATGACTTCACCGGCTGGCATGGTCCCGGCATCGATGTTGGTGACGTAGCCCTTCCAGCCGGTCAACCGGCAGGCGGCGTTGTAGGAGCTTTCATCGAAGGTCTTCTTCGCGTTTGTGGTGGTGACGAACCGGGCGTTCTTCGGCCGGGTGTCGCCTTCGATGATCGCGATCGCCCGAGCACGCTGCTGGTTGAGTGTCCGCTGATCGCGCAACGCACGTTTACGCCGGTATTGCCATACCGCCCGCCATGCCTTCGGGTGCGTGCCCGGGTCCCAGATCGGTGAGAGGGTGTGCTCTTCGGCCAGGCGTGCTCCCCGGCGTGGAGTCAGCGTATCGACGATGTGACCGTCATCGGCGTAATCGCCGTGAGTGGCGAAATAGGCTGCCAGCTCGTACGGGGCTTTCGTCATCCGGGAACCGACGATGAACCGCAGCCCGGCGGCATCGAGCTCGTTGAGGTTCGCAGCTGAGAGCATCCCAGCATCCGCGACAACGACCATGTCAGCGATACCGTGCCGGCCCTGGAACTGCTTGACGATCGGGATGATCGTGCGTGTTTCAGCTTTATTGCCTTCATAGCAGCCGATCTCTAACGGAAACCCGTTGCGATCGACGAGTAACCCCACCACGATCTGTGGATCGACGCGCCGTTCTTTGGAGTAGCCGACGCGGCGGAGCTGATCTTCGTGCTCAGCTTCGAAATACAGGGTCGTGACGTCATAGAGGACCAGCGACACATCACCACTGTCTGCCACGTGTTCAAAGCAGGCACGGGCGATCTGCGCCCGGTAGTCACCGGCATGTGCCCGGCGCAGGCAGCGTTTCCGGGTCGAATGACTCGCCGAGCGCTGACCGAGTTCAGCAAGCACCCGATCGGCATCGAGCAGACTGGTCGGTTCGACCACGCGGGCGATGACGAGATCTGCAAACACCGCATCGTCAACACGGTCGAACCCCAGACTGGCATACACCCCTGCCAGCGCGTCATACAACACCGCCGAGGACGACTTCACGACCCGACCACCCGCGACTAGCTGCCGCTTGCCATCCTGGGCTTGTGGCAGCAACGTTTCAGCAGGCGCTGGGATCAACGACGCTTTAACCATCTTCGGAGCCAATCCCAGATCCAGCACGCCCTGATGATCATCAGCAAGCAGCTGGCGCGCATGCTGAACCAATAGGCCAAGCTGCGCCTCATCATGAGCTGAACCCAGATGACGAACAATCCGCCGCTTTCCATTGACTGACTCCGCGATCTGCACCGCCGTCGCTCCCGAAGCCGTCCGCACCCGCCGAATCCACGCCACACACCCAGTATAGGCAGCACATTAGTGCCTAAACCAGACACTAACCACCAACATCACCCCAGGTCAGCGCACCGCAACCCCGAAAACTGCGAAACCATGACCCAACTCAGGTGCGAGGGGAGTGAATCAGAGCGTGGTACCAATACAACACTTTGCTGCGTTTGGCCTTGCCGATGGGGGCACGGAGAGCGTGGACTCCGCTTCGGGCACTCTCGCGAAGCGACGTGACTGAAGCGATGATCCAAGAGGCATTTGCAAAGTCTCAGAAAGTACAGGGCCATAGGGCGAGAGAGTCTGAATTGGGTGACTTAGATAAACTAGGTAAACAGTCGCGCGGCCTGATCTGCCTGAATTCTCAGAATGAGGTCAAAATCGTCATCCGGGGCCGTCCGGTTGCGCTTCACCTCACCACACCGCTCGCATCGGTAAATTAGGATGTGGCCCTTATTGCCTCGGTAGTCCGTTCCGGTGGGCCGCAGGATGCCATGGCAATCGCAGTTGCGGTCGCCAGGTACCTCGTCCACGTGCAGCGAGCACAGGCAGTAGGGGCAGTGATCCCGGATTGTCCCGTGGCGGATCGGCGACACGCTACGCCCGCACGACACACAGACGAATCCGGTGTTCTCAAGTTTCCTTGCCATCTTTTGAGCACCTTAGAGGTCAGGTCTTGGAGTCAGAACTAGGATACCAACTTCTAACACGCGCCACGCCCTCAGGCGTGCGGTCGGTGCGACCCGGGCGCGGCCTTACACTCGTTGAGAAGCTGGACCCACTGCGAGACAATCACATCCATACCGAAACGGGCCAGTACGTCGGCCTCGTCGACCCCGTGGCCGTTGGCCCGCAGGACCGCATTGACCACGTTCACCAGGAACTGCCGCTCGCCAGGGGTGCCTGGCACGACCAGCCCCTGGGAACCGCAGAGTTCTGGCAGCGCCCCGACCTGTGACACGACTGGGACAACACCGCGCTTCATCGCTTCGATTAGCGCCATCGAGCCGGTCTCAACCGACGCATCGGGGTGCAAGAATACATCAGCTCCAGCGAGCATCCATGCGAGGTCATCACTGTGCTGCGGCTCGCGAAACTCCACAACATCACCGTACCGCTCCCGGACCTGCGCGAATGAGCCAATGTTGGCCAACCTGCCTTGGTCGACTGGAACATAGACCGGCTCACTTTCGTCGCCGTCGTAAAGCCTCGGCGATGACGTGGTGACAAAGCGGAAGCCATCGTCCATTGCACACACGGCCCGCGCTACCTGGCAGAACAGCCCCAAGGACTTGCGCGGGTGGGAGGTGTTTACCACTGTTGTGACGGCTGCTGGCTTGCGGGTTGCGCTGACGTCGGGGTCGTCGGTGAGATTGTAGATTCGGGTCAGCGGCGGTGATGTCGCCAGCTCCTGCAGCCACTGCCGACGTTGCCAGTCCGAGACCAGGACGGCGCGGTGGTACCCGGCGAATAGCGAGTCCGGATGATCGACACGGCCTATGATCTCGTGCCGGTGCCCCAGCGCGAGCAGGTCTTCGACAGCATCTCCGGACCAGAGGAGATGGGTGCGCTCATGCTTGCGCCGGGATCGAGCCTCCCAGCCGTAGGTGCGCACCCAAACCACGGGAGCGGGCGCGGTGAGCGCGAGCACCCGCTGAAGGTCCGCGAGCGGATGTAGGAGCACGCCGCCCCACTGGCCGGATTCTACGTTCCCGACGTAGTGCACCTCTCCAGGCCGCTGTGTCCTTAGTTCCCGGGCCAGCAGCAGGCACGCCTTCTCGGTGCCCGGCAGTGCAGGCAACTGGCTGTGGTACAGGTGGATCGGGATCGTGCTGGGGTTGACGAACACTACCTGCGGCGGCGGGTCCAGGGCCACGTTCACCTCCTCCGGTAGGCCCGTGCCAGCCCAGGCAGGCTGACCGCCTCCCAATGCTGAGTCGGCTCTCGGTAGTGCGCCACGCCCCCGTCGTCCTGAGGGTCTGCACCGTCCGAGCTCAGGTCCGCGGCCTGCAAGATCAGCACCACCGACAAACCGCGCCTGCGCAGCTCGCTCGCCCACGCCTCGATCAACGGGTCACGAGCCAAGGACTCGGGCATGACCAGGGTTGCTGTCGAGTGGTCCGCGACGATGTCGGCCAGCACCAAGGACTCGACCGCCGCTTCCCGGACGATCCGCTCCAGCCATCCGTCGAGCACCAACTCCTGGGCGACCTCGGCCGGAATTCGCCCAATCGGGTCACGATGGACGCAACGGAACCCGGTCCCGGTAGACAGCACGATCTCGTCCGACGAGACCATGTGCACGGTGGGCGTCGGGCGGTATGTGGCACCGGTCTGGTCGACGAGCCGGGCATCGGGCTCAATCATCTTTGATGCTTGCCGTGGTCGAGGAAAAGGTCAAGGCAGCTACCAGCGCCGCAACGCCAATGCCAGCTCCGGCTAGCACAAAGACGAAAGGGGTTGAAGTGAGGTCGGCAACCACACCCCCCAGAAACAGGCCTACCGTCATGCCAAGGCTGCCGACCGTACCGATCACCGCGTAGACTCTGCCGAAGAAACGTCGGTCGATCGTCAACTGCATCTGGGCTGCCACCGTGCCGTTCAACAGCACCAGCGGGAGGCCCTGAACGAAGAACGCCACCGCAGCGACCCAGAAACTGGGCCAGATTCCCGGCACGGCAATCGTCACTGCGTAGACGCCGAGAGCTAGGGCGGTCACCCAGCGAACGCTGACCGCGTCAGGGGTCACTAGCAGTGCAAGTCCACCGAGCAAGGCGCCGACGGAGGTGATGGCTAGCAGCAGGCCGTAGGTACTCCCGTCACCTTCCAGCGCCTCCAGGACGTAAACGATGAGGATTGACTCCGGCATCCAGCCGAAGAGATTCCAGAGCCCGAAGACCGCCACAATGTTGCGCGCGAACGGGTTCCGCCAAGCCACGACAAGGCCGTCCCACAACTCCTTGATGAAGGTACGTGTGCGATCCTCAAGAGTCGTGGCCGTCGGTTGGGGCGTAGCTTCCGCTGCGCGCTCGTCCCACTCGTTCCCCTGCCGCGCCTCATCGTGTTGTCCCTCGGCCGGCGACTGATCAGGCACCAGTACGTGCGAGCGATGAAGGGAGCGTAGTGCGAGCGCAACGATTAGCAACAATCCTGCGCTCAAGGTGAAGGGCGTGGTGGCAGACCACCCCACCAGGACAGCGCCCACAAAAGGCCCGATAGCTCCGTTGCCAAGCTCTTGCACCCACCGGATGGAGGCATTCGACTTCAGGTACTCGTTGGGTTCCGTGAGGTCGGGGACGACCAGTACTGACGCTGAGTCGTAGAGTTCTTCTAAGGTGCCGAAGATGAAGGCGAACGCGCAGAGCAGCAGGATCGACCCGGCACCTAGGTAGAGCGCTACGGCGAGCCCCATCAACAGAAGCGCTCGGGCCAGGTTAACCAGGTACAGGGTGCGCAGCTTGCTCCATCGATCGAGCATTACGCCGATCGGTATGGAGAGAAAGACCTCGGGTAGCGTTGCTACGGTGGCAACTAGCGCGACCTCCAGAGCTGAGTCGGCGTATCCGGCGGCGAGCGCGGCGAAGGCAGCGACCCGGATCCCATCGACGATGTTCGACCCCAGAGACACCGCGGTGATCCGCGCGACCGGCCCACGCACTAAGGTCCGTGCGCTCATGGGGCTATTTCCTTGTGCATCCAGACGCCCGGTATTTCTCGTCCACCCATACGGCGGTAGAATTCGGTGAGTTCGCCATACTCCGGACCGTCGAAGCGGCACCCGTACTCGATCACCCCATATCCTCGCCCAGCGAGTTCCTGGATCGTGTCAGCGACAATGAACTTAGTGAGATGCGCTGCTGTTGCTGCCTGATCGAGGCTGCCCCAAGTAAACACCTCTGCGGATGTCTGATCGTGCACGCTGATGCTGAAGCCCAGCATCCTTGCGGTGTCCTCCGTGGAGCTGTAGAGCCGGGCAGAGGCCAGGTTGAGTGCAGGTGCCGACAGGCGGGTCAGTGAATCGACCGTGAAGGGACAGTGACCGCCGCGCTGTCCGCTGTGCGCGACATACATTTGTACCACCGCGGCTACGTCCTGCTCTGAGTCGGCGCAGCGGCCCACGAAGACCCGACTGGCGCTGGAAATCTGGCTCCGAACCCGAGACGAAACACCTGCGAGCACCCCTGCTCGCTCGACGCCCTCGATGGCGTAGAAACTGCGACTGACCTGGCTGTAGCCAGCCTCGTCAAAGGCCAGGCTGACCGGCGTGACGAGCCCCCGCACACCACCTGCACAGACGGCAGATGACTTGACCAGGACGGCTCGCCTGGACCGCTGGACCGCGATCTCCTCCAATCTGGTCGCGAGTTGCAGTGCGGCTGCGTAGACGTCGGGGGGTTCTGCCTCGTCCGCGACCACGACGCCCGAAGGGTCTGTCACTCCTACGACGAGGGAGTCACCGTCGTCGCAGTAGGACGCTGCGGCGACGACCCCGTCCAGGTCGGACTCGCAGACCAGATAGCCGATCTCACCTTCCGCGTTGTCAAGTGCCTCCACCCAGAAAGGGTGATGGGTCACCCATCGGCTCCGGGTGCTCGACACGAAGTTGGCGTAACTGGTGGCAGATTCTGATACAAACAACAGGTTTCTCTCTTAGGCGTTGTAAAGGGCCGGAGCCGCGAGGTCCGTGCGGTCCAATACGAACCAGTAGTTGCCACTGGCCGCCCGCCGCTGATGCTGCGCGTCCAGCGGCTGGAGTTCATCTGCGTCGACCACACCGTGCACCGACCACAGTCCCTCACAGGCGAAGAGTGTACACCAGCCCGAGATCGCCAATGAGAGCTGGGACTGAAGTTCGTCGACAATGGGCTTGCCATCGCACCAGACGCGAACCCGCTCGATTTCGAGATCGTAGTCGCTACGGGGCTGCCGCTCGGCCAACTCCCACCGCACCATCACTTTCTTGTCTGAGTCGCCGAAACCTTCCCATTCGGCATACTCGCCGGGATGGGGACGCTCGACCAAATCCGTGCCGAAGGAATCGAGGTGAACCAGGTACCTGCCACCGGGTTCGACGCTCATCGCCGCCCGTCGAAGGTGGGCGGCGACCGCATCCGTGCTGGGCAGGTACCGCATGGTGTTCAGTGCCGCGAAGGCGGCCGGATAGCAGGGCAGGAGTGCCACCTCGGCCAGGTCGCCGAGGACCAACCTTGGGACGCACGCTCGTCGCCGCCCGCTCACCTTAGCGGCGAGGTGATTCAGCGCGGCACTAGAGGAATCGACACCATCCACCTGGTAACCGCGCTCGAGCAGCGGGATCAGCAAGCGGCCCGAGCCGCACCCAAACTCCACTAGGCGGCCGACCTCCGCCATGGACGTGATGAAGTCGAGCTCTGCGCCGGGGTCCCAACCAAAGACGTGGTCATATAGCGCCGGCTGGTCGAACAGCCGGCCACCAGGTGGATGAAACCCGTCGTCGTCGCTTGGTGGTAGCGCGGCATGCGCCACCACCTTGGTGACCGCGTCCGGCAAGCCAGACGACTGTTCAGTTCGGCCGTGGCCACCGAGGACCACCTTGGACGTCCACGTACCCAGCGGGGTCTCAATGAGCATGAGACCTCCCCGGCTGGATTGTGACGTCCCCGCCATCAGGGACGGGAAGCCGTAGAACGCTGCTTAGGACGCCTCCCACCACGTCAGCACCGGGGTCTGGTGCGGCCATGGGCACCCACTCAACGATATCGGCAGCAACTACTCGTCGCCCTGCCACTGCGTCGTTCAATTGGCTGTCCAGCCATTCCATATTGGTGCTCGGTCCGCGGGCACCGATCGGGACAGGAAATGAGACGGCAGACAGCACCTGTGGGTCGAGGACATCGACATCGATGCTCAGATACACCAGATCGCTCTCCCTTTCCGGTCGTCGAGATGACACCCCCGCCGGCCATTCCTCGCGCACGCCACGGCTGTCGACCACCACGCCCTGTCGCCGCAGGTGCCGGGTGAAGGAGTAGTTGGTGATGTTTTCAGCCGGCCAAGCGTCATGATGGGCGTCGAGGTGGACCAGGTCCGGCGTGGCCTTTACCGCCTGCCGAACGCCGGAGTAGGCGAAGTAGGTCGTGGCGTGGTCGCCGCCCAGCACCAGTGGGGTCAGCCCGGCTGTCACGGCCGCGAAGCAGTAGGACTCGACCAACCGCGCCGCGATCTGTCCGTGGCGGCGATCGATGAAGAGGGGTGGAGGGTGATCTGGCCATTGCGCGGCGAGCACCGACAACCAGTGATCACGGACGTTGCTGGGTCCACCCTTAGTGGAACCGGCGTCCACGTCACACAGAATCACCGCCCAGCGGTCACCGGACTCGTGCATAGAGACTGGCGAAGTCGATGAAGGCGGTGCCTGGGTTCTTGTTCTTGTTGCAGGCTATGTAGTCCGGGCCGCTCAGCCGGCCAGTGTCGTTGTAGGCATTCGACCGGCATCCACCGCCGCACGAACTTCCGGCCGGGCAACTGGTGACGTTCTCGCAGTTGGTGTGCCGCAGGCTGGTCATCATGTCGTTCTCGTACCAAGCATCCCATAGCGAAGTATCCCTGATGCTCGGACCGGCGAGCTGCGGCTCCTCGCGGGACGTCATGGTGGGACAGGCTGCGATCTCGCCCTCAGCGGTCAGGTAGAGGTAGGAGTAGTAGACGCCACAGTCCGGCTCAAAGGTCTCAGCTGAAACGTCGGTGCCGCAAGCCTTTGATGGGAGCACGCGGTCGCCGAGATATGGAGACACGACGTCCCAGAAGGTTTCGTTGCTCACACCGACATCGTTGGCGGCCTGCGTCGTGCCAATTATCCGGTCGATGTTGATCAAGAAGTCGGGATAGCGGTCAGAGAAGAACTTGATCGAGTCCCCCATAGTGGTTGTGTTGCCGCGATGCACCATTAGGGAGATGCGACAGTCCACACCGGCTTCGTGGAGTCGGTCCAGACCCGTCAGGGTGCGCCGGAGCGCATGACGATGACCTCTTGCCGCGTCATGTACCTCGTCGAGATGTGAATCCACGGAAACCTGCACGTATGCCACCGAGAGTTCGCGCAGAGTCTGGACTACAGCCGGTGTGAGTAGGGTGCCGTTGGTGTGCACAGTCACGATCATCCCGAGTTCCCGAGCGCGTGCCACCTGATCACGCCACCCCGGGGTCATCAAATACTCCCCGCCGGTGAAGTCGATCTGCTGTACTGCCATGGCATCCGCTTGGTCGATGATGTCCATGACCTCATCATGACTCAGCCGCTCCCTACGGCCGGGTCCCGAGGTCGAGTAGCAGTAACCTGACTTGGCTCAAATTAGTCAGGTTTGATCGTGGCGTAGGACGCTGACTGCACACCGACTTCAGCAAGAGTTTCGATTGATTCGAACTTCGAGCCAGGA